>DATKAL010000085.1:0-17251 GCA_035498135.1 Anaeromyxobacter sp. | reverse complement strand
TGGGGCGCTCCGGGGCGGCCCGGGCGGTGGGGGGCGCGAACCACGAGAACCCGGTGGCGATCCTGGTCCCCTGCCACCGGGTGGTGCAGGCGGGCGGGGGGCTGGGCGGCTACGGGGGCGGGCTCGAGGTGAAGCGCTGGCTCCTCGCCCACGAGGCGGCGCACGCTCCCGCCTTGCGCCCGGCCTGACGGGCGGGCCCTCCGCCGGCGGTTCCCCCGAGGGAGCGAGGGAGGCCGCTCGAGCCCTCGTCGCTCCGTCCCTGCGGTCCGGGCCTTCGCGCCGCGCCCGGGACGGACTACGCTCTGGCATCGAGGCGTCCCTCCCGTCCCGCCCCCGGAGTCACCGATGGCGAAGCTCCTCGCGATGATCCTCGCCGGCGGCGAGGGAAGACGCCTCGACCCCCTCACCCGCGACCGGGCCAAGCCGGCGGTCCCCTTCGGCGGGCGCTACCGGATCATCGACTTCGTGCTCTCCAACTTCGCCAACTCCGGCATCCTGAAGATGAAGGTGCTGGTCCAGTACAAGTCCGAGTCGCTGAACGCCCACATCCAGCGGGGCTGGCGGCTCACCGCCCTGCTCGACCAGTACGTGGAGATCGTCCCCGCCCAGATGCGCGTCGGGCCGAAGTGGTTCGAGGGCTCGGCGGACGCCATCTACCAGAACCTGAACATCATCACCGACGAGGAGCCGGAGTGCACCTTCGTCTTCGGCGCCGACCACGTCTACCGCATGGACGTCCGGCAGATGCTCGAGTTCCACCGGGAGAAGCGGGCCGAGCTCACCGTGGCGGCCATCCCCATCCCGGTGGCCGAGGCGGGCGAGTTCGGGATCATCGAGGTGGACGCGGACGGCCGGATGATCGGCTTCGTGGAGAAGCCGAAGGGCGACCCCAAGACCATCCCGGGCGACCCCACCCGCTGCCTCGCCTCGATGGGGAACTACCTCTTCGCCACCGAGACCCTGGTGCAGGAGATCGTCCGCGACGCCGGCGATCCGGTGAGCGCCCACGACTTCGGCAAGTCGATCGTGGCCTCGATGCACACCCGCCGGCGGGTCTACGTCTACGACTTCGCCTCCAACCTGGTGCCAGGGCAGACCGAGCGGGAGCGGGGCTACTGGCGCGACGTCGGCTCCCTCGACGCCTACTTCCAGGCCAACATGGACCTGGTGGCCGTCGACCCGGTCTTCTCCCTCTACAACGACCACTGGCCCATCTTCACCATCCAGTACAACTACCCGCCCGCCAAGTTCGTCTTCAACAACGAGCAGGAGAACCGGGTCGGCCGGGCCACCGACAGCCTGGTCTCCGAGGGGTGCATCATCTCCGGCGCCAGCGTCCACCACTCGATCCTCTCCCCCAAGGTGCGGGTGAACAGCTACGCGACGGTGGAGGACGCGATCCTCTTCGAGAACGTGAACATCGGCCGCCACAGCCGGATCCGGCGCGCGATCGTGGACAAGCACGTCGAGGTCCCCGCGCACACCACCATCGGCTACGACCTGGAGAAGGATCGCCGCCGGTTCCACGTGACCGAGAGCGGGATCGTGATCATCCCCAAGGGGATGCGGATCGAGCCGGGGCGCTGACCCGAGGGCGGCTAGCGGCCGAGGAGCCGCTCCGCCTTGTTGAAGGCGATCTGCAGGTCGACCGGCTTCTCCATCACGTCCCAGGCGCCGAGCTCGAGCAGGAGATCGCGCAGGTTCTGGTCGCCGCCGAGGGCGGAGATCACCAGCACCGGGATCCCCGCGGTGCGCGGGTTGGCCTTGAGCTGGCGGAGCGCGTCGCGCCCGTCGAGCTTGGGCATGGCGACGTCGAGGAGGATGAGGTCGGGCGGGTCGAGGGCGGCGGCGACCAGCGTCTCGGCCCCGTCGCGGGCGAAGGTGACGAGGTGTCCCCGGCTCTGCGCGTAGGCGGCGTAGAGCCGGGCGACCGCCGCGTCGTCCTCGGCGACCAGGATCCTGAGCGGGGACACCGGAGGGGGCGCCATCCGCGTCCGAGGATACCGTGCCGGACCGGAGGCGCAACCGCCGTGTTCGTCCGGTGTGCGACAGCTTGGCAAGAGCGGAGGCGGATCGCCGTCTCAGCGGCTCCACCAGTACGTCCATTTCACGAGGAGCGTGTCCACGGTGGGACCGTGTGCGAGCCCGTCGGGGCGCAGGCTCGCCGAGGGCGGCGGGCTGCCCGGATCGGTCGAGTACCCGCGCTCCTGCTGGGAGCGGGCGTAGACGAGGAAGAGGGTGGAGCCGAGGCGGTACTCCCAGCGGAGCACCAGGTTCAGGTTCAGGACCACGCTCCGGAAGTCCGGCTGGCTGACCGGGTCGCCGAGCGGGGCCGGGACCAGGTCGCCGGGGTCGAGGCGTCCGCCCGCCGGCGCCGAGCCCTGGAGGAACGGGCCGTGGCTCCCCACCGAGACGAAGAGCTGCCCGTAGCCCTGGAGCGTCAGGCGGGGCGTGAGCACCAGCTGCTGGCGCAGGGTGATCGAGAGGGCCGGCGCGGTGAGGGGAGCGAAGAAGTAGGTCGTCCCCAGGGTGTCGGCCCAGCGGACCGGCCAGCGGTTGTGGTCGTAAGAGGTGTCGAGCCGGGTCTCCAGCCGGGCGTGGGGCCGGATCACCACCCTCCCGAACACCCCCCAGAACGGCGTGGCCGGGAGCGGGCCGTCGGCGAGGGTCCTCCCCACGGTGCCGCCGCCCTCGAGCACCACCGGCCGGGAGGGATCGGTCGAGAACCAGGCGTCGCCGCCGACGTCGCCCGGGAGGCGGAGCGCCACGCCCGCCTGATCGATCTCGCGCACGTCCCAGCGCGGGAGGTCCGCCCAGGCCTCCACCCCGAACCAGTGGAAGCTCCGGAGCTGGAACTCGGTGGAGAGGCCGACCTGCGCCCCACGGTCGAGGAAGGTGCCGTCGGTGGTCCGGCGGTCCTGGGCGGCGAGGTGGATGCCGTACGCGTGGAAGGGCCCCCCGCCGTTGGGCCGCACGTACCGGACCACCGCCCGGAGCTGCTGCTCGTTCTGGGTCCGCTGGAAGCCGGCCGCGTTCAGGTCGAGCTTCGGCGACTCGAGCTCCCACTGGAGCTCGAAGCGCCAGGGCTCGCCCCCCTGGCGCCCGGCCGAGGCGTAGGCGCCGACCCCGAGGTCCCCCCGGCGGATCGCCGTCCCGTCGGGCAGGATCCGCTCCGGGGGCCCGCCGGCGCTGCGCGACCCGGCCGCCTGCCCGCGGAAGAACCAATCCCCGTCGCGAGACCGCAACGACCAGTCGACCGCCGCCGCGGTCCCGGCGAGCGCGTCGCAGCGGGGCGGGCGGACCGAGTCGTCGAGCGCCGCCTCGGCCGCGGTGCAGGCCGGGCCGGCGAGGGTCACCGAGGAGGCGGTCGCGCCGAGCGCCACCCGGGGGTCGGGACGCCACTTGGTCACCCCCACCAGGAAGTTCCGGGCGGCGGGGGTGAGGAGCGGCAGCGAGGAGCGCGGGCCGAACCGGAGCGGCTGGGCGGGATCGAAGCGGAAGGAGCGACCGGGGGCGCCGTCGGGCAGCTCCGACCCGGCCCCGTCGACGAAGGCGTCCAGCACCCCGAGCTGCACGGAGTCGGTGACCGTGCCGGTGAGCTTGGCGGCGGCGAGGATCGGGGCGTCGAGGCCGATCCGCCGCGAGTAGAACATCTGCTGGGGCGAGGGCCGGTTGGTGGCGGTGACCGGCTGGAAGAGGTCCATCCCCTGGGTGAAGAAGCCCCGCTTCTCCGGGAAGAGGACCTCGAAGGTGGAGAGGTTCTGGATCACCTGGTCGGCCTCCACCTGGCCGAAGTCCGGGTTCACCGTCCCCTGGAGCGTGAGCCCCGGCCCGAGGGCGGCGCGGAGGTCGACGCCCACCTCGCCGATGGGGTCGAGCAGCCGTGGGTAAGGGAGGGTGGTGTCGATCCACTGCGGCCGGAGCACGGCGCGCGCCGCCAGGTAGGGCATCACCTCCAGGTCGGGCACGGGGTGAATCCCCTCGAGCCCGACGAGCGGCGCGAGCCGGGCCACCTGGCCGCGGGCGCTGCGGGGGAAGAGCACCGTGGCGCTGTCCTCGTGGAGCCGCGCCAGGGTGCGCTTCACCGCGAAGCCGAAGGTGAGCGAGGGGCGGTCGGGGAAGCGCAGGACGGCGAGCGGGATGGCGAGCTCGGCGGACCAGCCGTCGCCGGTGGCGGCGACCTCCCCCTCCCAGATCCCGTCCCAGTCCAGGGTGGTCTGGTCGTCGTCGCCGAGCAGACCGTCGGACTGCACCCCGGCGGCGGAGAGGGAGAAGGCATAGGCGCTCCTCCCGTCGCGGACCGAGTCGATGAGCACGGTCACCGCGTCCCCATAGGGCGCGGCGTCCCGGCGGCCGAGCGGCCGGGAGACCTGGTCCGGTCGCGCGTCCAGGCAGCGGATCCCCACGTAGAGGGCGCGGTCGTCGTAGAGCACCCGCACCTCGGTGCGCTCGGCCGGGGGGGCGCCCTCGAACGGGAAGACCTGCACGAAGGCGTCGAAGACCGGCGCCCGGCGCCACTCCGGCTCCTCGAGCCGGCCGTCGACGGTGATGGAGCCGCTGCGGCGAACCGCCACGATGGGATCGCCGGGCGCGGCCGCGCCGGCCAGGCCGGGCAGCGCCAGGAGCAGGGCGCCGAGCGCCCGCGTGGCCGGGTCGTTCGTGCTCAGGTGCGGGTCCGCTCCGTCCCGGGTAGGTACGCTCGACCGTCCAGCTTATGCCGCCGCGGCGACCGTGCACCGAGAGAGTCCCCGGGAGACGGAACGTGACGCCGGGCGGCGCCGCGCTTATAACGCGAGTCGCCATGCTCGCGCTCCCGCTCGCGCTCGCCGCCCTGGCGGCCGCCCCGCCTCCGCCCGCCGCCGTCCCCCCGGCCCCCCCCGTCCTCTCCATCCCCTACCAGATGTTCCGGCTGGAGAACGGCCTCACCGTCATCCTCCACGTCGACCACACCGCCCCCATCGTCGGCGTGCACGTCCAGTACGACGTCGGCTCGAAGGACGAGAAGCCGGGGCGGACCGGCTTCGCCCACCTCTTCGAGCACCTCATGTTCCAGGGGACCCAGCACCTGCCCAAGGGGCTCGCCGACCGGCTCCTCGACGCCGCAGGCGGGGAGGGGAACGGCTCGACCTCGGACGACACCACCGTCTACTGGGAGCAGGTCCCCTCGAACGCCCTCGAGCAGACGCTCTACGTCGAGGCCGACCGGATGGGCTGGCTCTTGCCCACCCTCGACCAGCCCAAGCTCGACAACCAGCGCGAGGTGGTCCTGAACGAGCGGCGCCAGAGCTACGAGATGCGCCCCTACGGGCTCGCCTTCGAGCGGATCCAGGCCGCCCTCTGGAACCCGGAGTTCCCCTACCACTGGCTGACCATCGGCTCCCCGGCGGACGTCGAGGCCGCCAACCTGGCCGACGTCCGCGAGTTCTTCCAGCGCTGGTACGGTCCGGAGAACGCGGTCCTCGCCATCGCCGGGGACATCGATCCGGACCGGACCCGCGCCCTGGTGGAGAAGTGGTTCGGCGGGATCCCCGGGAAGGCGAAGCCGCTCCACGCCCTGCCCGTGCCGGTCCCGCTCGCCGCCGAGCAGCGGATCACCATGGAGGACCGGGTCCAGCTGCCGCGCCTCTACCTCGTCTGGCAGAGCCCGGGTGACTTCGCCCCCGGCGACGCCGAGCTCGACCTCCTCGGGACCGTGCTCTCGGACGGGAAGAGCGCCCGGCTGGTGAAGCGGCTGGTGATGGACGAGCGGATCGCCCAGAGCGTCTCCGCCGGGCAGATGAGCCAGGCCCTGGCCGGGATGTTCGTCATCACCGTCAACCCGAAGCCCGGGGTGTCGCTCGAGCGGCTGGAGCGCGAGGTCGACGAGGAGCTGGCCCGGATCGCGAAGGAGCCCCCCACCGCGCAGGAGCTCGAGCGGGCCAAGAACAAGATCGAGGCCGGGGCGGTGTTCGCCCTCGAGCCGCTGGGGGGGTTCGGCGGTCGGGCCGCCTCGCTCGCCAACTACTACCTGCGGACCGGCGACCCGGGCTATTTGGAGAAGGACCTCGAGCGCTACCGGCTCGCCACCGCCTCCGACCTCTCGGTGGCCGCGCGCACCTTCCTGCGCAAGGACGCCCGGGTCGCCCTCACCGTCGTCCCCCGCGCGGCCGCCGCCGCGCCCGCCCAGCCCGGGAGCGCCCGATGAAGCGCCCGATCCTCGCCCTCGCGGTCGCCGCCCTCGCCTGCGCGTCGTCCCGGAGCGTCCCGCCTCCGGCGGCGGCCACCGGCGTCGCGGTCGCCGCCCGGCCCGCGGCCGCTCCCGGCCCGGACCGCTCCCAGCCCCCGCCCCTCGGCCCGACCCCCGAGCTCGTGCTCCCCGCGCAGCACCACTTCGTCCTCGCCAACGGTCTCAAGGTGCGGCTGGTGGAGTACCGGCGCCTCCCCATCGTCGCCCTCCAACTGGTGGTGGACGCAGGGGCGGCGCGGGATCCGGAGAAGCTCCCCGGGCTGGCGAGCTTCAGCGCGGCGATGCTCACCGAGGGGACGCGGACGCGGACCGCCACCCAGATCTCCGACGAGGCGGGCTTCCTCGGGGCCTCGCTCTCCGCCGGGGCCGGCTTCGACGCCGCCTTCCTCTCCGGGTCGGTGCTCTCGCGCCACCTCCCCCGCTTCCTCGAGCTCTTCGCCGACGTGGCCGAGCACCCGGCCTTCCGCACCGCCGACTTCACCCGGGTCCAGGACCAGCGCCGCGTGACCCTCATCCAGCAGCGCGACCAGGCGCAGACCGTGGCCGCCAAGGCCTTCACCCTCGCCTACTGGGGCGACCATCCCTACGGCCACTTCGCCATCGGGACCGAGGCCTCGCTCGCCGCCACCCGGCCCGCAGACCTGGCCGCCTTCCACGCCAAGCTCTGGCAGCCGGAGAACGCCGAGCTGGTGGTGGTGGGGGACGTCTCCGAGGCCGACCTGCACGCGCTCCTGGAGAAGACCTTCGGGCCCTGGCCGAAGGGGCCCGGGGCCGCGCCGCTCCCCCCCCGCGCGCCGGCCGCCCCGCACCGGACCGTCCTGGTGGAGAAGCCGGAGGCGTCGCAGACGGTCCTGCTCCTCGGCATGCCCGGCGTCTCCCGGACCTCCCCCGACTACGTCGCCACCTCCGTCGCCTTCGAGGTGCTGGGCGGAGGCACGTCCTCCCGCCTCTTCCGCAACCTGCGGGAGGACAAGGGCTACACCTACGGCCTGGCGGCCGGGGCGGACGCCCGGCGCCTGGGCGCGGCGAGCGTGATCCACGGGAGCGTCAAGGCCGACGTGACCGGGAAGTCGATCGCCGAGATCCTGGGCGAGCTCGGCCGCCTGCGGACCGAGCCGGTCCCGGTCGAGGAGCTCGAGGACGCGAAGAACGCGCTCGTGCGCTCCCTGCCCGCGGACTTCTCCACCGCCGGGTCGATCGCCGGGCGCCTCGCCGAGCTGGTGATCCAGGGGCTCCCGGACGACTACTGGAGCCGGTACGCCGAGGAGGTCCGGAAGGTCGGTCCGGACGACGTCCTGCGGGTGGCCAAGGCCTACGTCGATCCCGCCCGCGCCACCCTGGTGCTGGTCGGGGTGACGTCGCTGGTCGAGCCTCAGCTCGCCGGGCTGCCGGTGGGCGCGGTCGAGATCCGGCCGCCGCCCGGCGGGCCGGGACCGGCCAAGGCGGCGACCACCCGGGCCACCGCGCCCGCGCCGGCGAGCCTGGCGCCGGCGCAGTAGCGCTAACGACGCTCCAGGGCCGAGACGCGATCGGCCGCCGATCTCGCGACCGGCGGCCGATCGGGGAGAGTCCTGGCGCTCGCCCGGTCCTAGTTGTAGGTGGCCGAGAACGCCACCCCGAACCAGTTGGTGGACCAGGTCGGGGCGCCCGCGCCTTTGTCCGCGTTCGAGGCGTGGGCGTACTGGATGTTGAAGCCGAGGCCCCAGTCGGTGCTCACCCACCACTCCTTCCCGGCGGCGAGCCGCATGGCGAAGCCGCTGTTCGTCGAGCCGGTGAGCCCGTTGGCGCTGAGGGAGAGCGTCCCGATCGACGGGGTGGCCGAGACGTAGATGTTCACCGGCATGAAGTAGTAGGTGAGGTTCACGCCGAAGCCGGTGAAGTTCAGGCTGTCGGCGCTGCCCGAGCCCACGCTGTTGCTCACCGTCGGCGAGGAGGCCGCGAGGCCCCAGAGCTGCCCGCCGATGATGAAGTTCTCGGCCACGGCGCCGCCGACGGCCACCGAGTACTGGAGTGCGCCACCGGACACCTTCATGTCCAGGGCGGACGAGCCCATCCCGCCGCCGCCCAGATCGAGCTGCAGGAAGAAGCCGTCGTGCTGGTGATAGCCGCGCGGGACGTAGCCGGCGGGCGCCGGCGCCTGGGCGCGGGCGAGCCCGGCACCGGCCAGCGAGACCACTGCGAAGACCGCGAGAAGCGCTCTCTTCATCGTTCCCTCCCTCGAGGTGAGCTCTTGAAGGACTGGATCCGGGGAGCGGCAGCCGCCCCTCGTCGGATCGATTCGGGCTGCGGACGCGAGCTGCGGACGCGAGCCTCGCACGCGGTACCCGGACGGGGCAAGGTGGGAGTGTCTGGTCCCGGGTGCGCGCGGCCCTGCCGTCCTGACGCGGGTCAGGGCGGGGACGTCAGCCCCCCCAGCTAGAGTGATCGCGTCCGGCCGGCGATGGGCCGCCGGTCCTGCCCCATGCCCGACCTCCAGAACGAGTTCTCCTGGTCGAAGTCGCGCCACGAGCGGTTCGCGGAGTGCCGGCGGGCCTACTGGTTCACCTACTACGGGAGCTGGGGGGGCTGGGAGGCGCCGGCCGGGTCGCGGGAGCGCGAGCTGTACGTCCTGAAGAAGCTCTCCTCGCGCTGGCAGTGGTCCGGGTCGGTGGTCCACTCGGCCCTGAAGCAGCTCCTCTCCGCCGCCCGGGTGAGCGGGCAGGTCTGGCCGCTCGAGAAGCTCCTCGAGCGGACCCGGACCCGGGCGCGCTCGGAGTGGTCCGCCTCCCGCGGGAAGTCGTACTGGAGAGAGGCCTCGCGGATCGTGGGGCTCGTCGAGCACGAGTACGGCGAGCCGGTGGCCGACGCCGACTGGCGGCAGCTCTACGAGCAGGTGGTGGAGGGGGGGCTCCGGAGCTTCTACGGGAGCGCCACCTTCGAGGAGATCCGCCGCACGCCGCGGGAGCGCTGGCTCACGGTCGACGAGCTCGACTCCTGGGACTTCGAGGGGACCAAGATCTGGGTGGCGGTCGACTTCGCCTACCGCGACGAGCGGGGCCGGGTCCAGATCCTCGACTGGAAGACCGGCAAGGAGCGCGAGGTCGACCACGTCCAGGTCGGCGTCTACGCGCTCTACGCGCAGCAGAAGTGGACCGTGCCGGCGGAGGGGGTGACGGGCGGCCTGGTCTACCTGACCGGGAACCCGGCCGCCGGCGCCGACCGGGTCTCGGTCGCCGCCGATCCGGCCACCCTCGAGGCCTGCCGGACGACGATGCGTACGTCGATCGCCGGGATGCGGGCTCACCTCGCCGACCCGGGCCGGAACCTGGCCGCGGAGGACGCCTTCCCGCCGCTGGAGGAGCGGGAGGCCTGCCGCCGTTGCCCCTTCCGCCGTCCCTGCGGCCGGCTGTAGGCGAGCGCTCGCGAGCCGCGTTCACCTCCGGGGTCGGGGAGCGCGCCGGCGGCGGCGCGAGCCTCCCCGGCGGTCGGGCGCGGGCGGCGAGAGGGGGCGGACCATGAGCCGCGCCGGGAGGCGCCGGCCGTCGGGGAGCGGCACGGGCACCGCCGGGCCGGGGGCGAACCCGAGCCGAAGGTAGGCGGGCACCGCCGAGCGCGCCGCCCGCACCCGGAGCGCCGTCGCCCCTTCGCGCGCGGCGAGCCGGGCGATCGCCTCCACCAGCGCGCGGCCCACGCCCCGCCGCGCCGCGGCCGGGCGGACGAAGAGGGCGGTGAGCTCGCCGTCCCGCAGCGCGGCGTACCCGGCCACCCGCCCGCCCCGCTCCGCCAGGAGGTAGCGCTCGCCGCCCGGCCCCATCGCCCAGCGGTGGTAGAGGGCGGGGAGCGAGGCCCAGCTGGCGAGGGTGGCGGGCGGGTACCGTCCGGCCAGGGCCCGGACCGCGGCGCGCATCACCGCGGCGATGGCGCGGGCGTCGCCGGGCCGGGCCGGCCGGATCGCCGGCGGCGCGGGCGGCGGCCGGAGGCGCCGGCCGGCGGTCACTTCTCGGGCTTCTCCGCGAGCCCGTAGCGGGCCAGCTTCTCGTAGAAGGTGGAGCGGTGCAGGCCGGCCAGCTCGGCCGCCCTGGCCACCTGGCCCCCCGCCTCCCGCAGGAGGTCCTCGAGGAGGCGCTTCTCCCAGGCGTCGCGCGCCTTGCGGTAGCGCCCCTCCGCGCCGGCGCCCGCCTCGGCGGCGGGGGCGCCGAGCTCGGGCGGCAGGTCGGCGAGGGTGATGGCGTCGCCCCGGGCGAGCAGGAGGCCGCGCTCCAGGGCGTGCTCGAGCTCGCGGATGTTCCCGGGCCAGGGGTGATCGAGGAGGGCGCGCATCGCCTCGGCGTCGGGGAGGAGCGGCGGCCGGGAGAGCCGGAGCGCGTGCTTTCCCACCAGGTGCTCGACGAGGAGGGGGATGTCCTCCCGCCGCTCCCGGAGCGGCGGGAGGCGGAGGGGGACCACCCGGAGGCGGAACCAGAGGTCCTCGCGGAACCGCCCCTCCTTCACGCTCCGCTGGAGGTCCTCGTTGGTGGCCGCCACGATCCGGACGTTCGCCTTCCGCGGCTTGCGGCTGCCGACCGGGATGTACTCCCCGTCCTGGAGCACGCGGAGGAGCTTGGGCTGGAGCGCCGGGGGGAGGAGCCCGATCTCGTCGAGGAACAGGGTCCCGCCCTCCGCCTCGGCGAAGAACCCCGGGCGCGGCTGGTCGGCCCCGGTGAACGCGCCCTTCTCGTGGCCGAACAGCTCCGACTCGGCCAGGTTCTCGGGGATGGCGCTCATGTTGAGGGCCACGTAGGGGCCGGCGGCCCGCGGCGAGAGGGCGTGGACCGCGCGCGCCAGGAGGTCCTTGCCCGTCCCCGACTCGCCCTCCACCAGGATGGGGACGTCGGAGGGTGCGATCCGCTCCAGCATCGAGACCAGGTCCTTCATCGCCTGGGACTTCCCAACGATCCCGTGGATGCTGAAGGCGCCGGAGAGGGCGGAGCGGAGCCGCGCGTTCTCCTTGCGGATCCGGGCGTGCTCCACCGCCCGCGCCACCACGATCTCGAGCTCCTCCGGCTCGAAGGGCTTCTTGAGGTAGTCGAAGGCGCCCGCCTTCATCGCCTCGACCGCGGTCTCCACGGTGGCGAAGGCGGTCACCAGGATCACCGGGACCTCCGGGACCCGCTGCTTGAAGCGCCGGAGCCCCTCGATCCCGTCCAGCCCGGGCATGCGCAGGTCGGTGACGATGGCGTCGAAGTCGGCCCGCTCCAGGGCGGGGAGGGCGTCGGCCACCGAGGCGAAGTCGTAGACGTCGTAGGAGCGGGCCAGGGTGCGCTTCATCATCTGGCGCGCGCTGTCCAGGTCGTCGACCACCATCAGCTGGGGCTTCCGGGGTGCGCTCACGGGGTCCCTCCTTGCCCACCCCGTTCCGCGCCGGCGAGGGCCAGGGCGGGGGTCGGGGCGGACGCGCCGAGCACGGCGGGGGCGGCCGGCAGGCGGATGCGGAAGGCGGCGCCGGCGCCGGGCGTGCTCTCCACCTCGACCGTGCCGCCGTGCGCCTCGGCCGCCTGGCGGACGATGGCCAGGCCGAGGCCGGTCCCGTTCGCCTTGGTGGTGAAGAACGGCTCGAACACGTGGGCGGCGGTCTCGCGGTCCATGCCCGGGCCGGTGTCCCGCACCTCGACCACCACCCCCCCGGCCGGATCGGGGGCCGCCCGCACCGTCAGGGTCCCGCCGCCGCGCCCGGTCATCGCCTGGACCGCGTTCACGCACAGGTTGAGGAACGCCTGCCGGAGGAGCTCGGCGTCGGCCAGCACCTCGGGGAGCCGTGGTGCCACCTCGATCACCCGGTCCACGCGGGCCTCGCCCGCGGCCGGCCCCACCACCTCGGCCGCCTCGCGGAGGATGGGCTCGATCGGCTGGACCAGCGGCTGGACGGTACGCGCCCGGGCGAAGACCAGGAAGCGCTCGATCAGCCCCGCCGCCCGGCCGGTCTCTCGCCGGATCGCCTCCACGTCGGCGCGGTGGGTGGAGCCCTCGGGCAGCTCGCGCGCCGCCACCGCCGCGTAGCCGCGGATCACGTTGAGCGAGTTGCCGATCTCGTGGGCGAAGCCGGCCGCGATCCCGCCCAGGGTGGCGAGCCGGTCGGCGCGGAGCACCTCGCGGGTCTTCTGCGCCACCCGCTCCTCCAGCTCCGAGATCAGGCGGAGGTTCTCCGCCCGCCGCTCCTCCAGCCGGGCGGAGAGGTGGTTGAAGGCGCGCACCAGGTCGGCCAGCTCCGGCTCCTCGGGCTCCACGAGCTGGATTCCGCGCTCGGCGGCCAGCGACTCGGCGGCGGCGGAGAGCGACACCAGCGGCTGGGTCACCCGGCGGATGAAGACCGCCGCCAGCACGTGGCCGACCACGATCCAGAAGGCGGCCACCAGGCTCGCCCCCCAGGCCAGGTTGCGGGCGTTCCCCACCACCTCCTCGTGGGTGAAGTCCACCCGCACCGCCCCCACCACCTCGCCGCCCCGGACGATGGGGGCGGAGGCGACGATCCCCTCGGGCCGGACGAGCCGGGTGAGGGCCTGCAGGGGCCAGTCGGCCGATTGGAACTCGGAGGGCGGCACGCCCTCGGGGCACGGCTCCCGCGTTCGGGAGAGGCAGCTCAGCACCTTCCCCTGGCGATCGACGATCCAGGCCCGGTCGAGGGGGGCGCTCTGCACCACCCGCTCGAGGAGGGCGGGGAGGGCCTGCGGCCCGCCCGCGTCGACCCCGTCGGCGCGGACCCAGTGAGCGGCCCCGGTGGCGACGGTGGAGGCGAGGGCAACGCCCTCGCGGAGGAGCAGCTCCTGTCCCCGGACCACCTCGCGCCAGAGGGCGACCGCGGTGACGCCGGACATCGCGAAGATGATGACGCCCGCGACCAGGACGAACAGCTTGAGCCGGAGCGTCACCGGGTCCTCAGCGCAGGGCGGCGGGCCGCGGCGGCAGCGGCGCCCCCTTGAAGGAGTGGCAGTCGGTGCAGGCCTTGCCGGCGGCGTGGCCCTCGGCCCGGGCGTGGCAGCGCCGGCAGTCGGCCGGCTCGGGCGCCCAGAGGTGCGGGCGGTGGCACTCGAGGCAGGCCTGGTGCCCGGCCCGGACGTGCAGCCCGCCGCGGGCCATGGCGCCGGGCTGGTGGCACTCGGTGCAGGCGGCCAGGGTCTCGCCCGGCGGGCGGTGGGGCCGGTGGCAGGCGGCGCAGGCCATCTCCATGGGAGCCCCGTGATCGTTCATGGGGGCGTGGATGCCCTGGGCGGTGTGGCAGCGCATGCAGTCGCGACGGGTGGGGCGCAGGCCGGGCTCGTGGGTGAGGAACTCGTGGCAGGCGAAGCAGTGGAGCTTCTGCATGCCGGCCACCCCCACCGCGTGCCCCGGGTGGCAGCCCTGGCACTTCTCGGCGATGGGCTCGAAGCCGTGCATGCTCGCGGCGTGGCAGCTCACGCAGGAGATCTTGTGCTGCTCGTAGTGGAGCCGGTGGCCGCGCGAGCCGCCCACCTGCGGCCAGCGGGGGTCGTGGGAGAAGTGGCAGGAGGCGCAGGCGCCCACCACCACCTCGGCGTGCTTTCCCTTCGGCTTCTTGCCGGCGAGGAAGGCGCGCAGCATCGCCACCCCCTGCTCCGGCGTCGAGTGGTGGCAGCGCTGGCAGGAGACGTCCTTGTGGCTCCCGCCCATCCAGAGCGCGAACTCCGGGCTCGCCCGGTGGCAGGTGGCGCAGAGGCGGGGGTCCTCGTCCACGAACCGTTTGAAGCGGAGGAGCCCGAGCCCGAGCGCGAGCAGGGCCAGCGCACCGGCGCCGGCCAGGACGTGCCTCAGGTTCCTGCCCATCCGCATGGACACGCGATTGTAGCCTCGACCCGGTGACGACGCGAAGCCGCCCCCGAGAAACGGCGGGGGCCGCGGCGTCGGCCGCGGCCCCCGGGGAAGGCGAGGCGGCGCCCGCCGCTACTTCTCGATCTCGCCCTTCAGCCGGTCGTACTCGATGGGGTGCTCGTGCTTCAGCGCCTCCACGGTGATCCGGCCGTTGAGCCAGGCCCAGTTCATCGGGAAGATCGAGGGCTTCAGGTGCACGTTGTAGAAGTGGACCACGAAGAGGAAGAGGATGGCGAGGGTCGCCTCCTCGCCGTGGATGATCTGGGCGGCGGTGATCACCCAGCCGGGCGCGTACTTGGCGAAGAAGACCGGGAACCAGAAGACGAAGCCGGTCCCCACCATCATCACGATGCCCCAGAACACCGCCCAGTAGTCGAACTTCTCCAGGTACATGTAGCGGTCGAACCGGGGGCGCTCCTTCTTCAGCCCGAGCATGAAGAGGATGTTGTCCCGCATGTCGAGCGCGTCCTTGGGGAGCGGGAGCATCGACATGGGGAGCCGCTTCTGGGAGGCGAGGAACGTCAGGTAGAAGAGGTGGTAGACGGACGAGATGATGATCAGGACCGCGCCCACGCGGTGCCAGATCGCCGCCCCCTGCGCGCCGCCGAAGATCTTGAAGAAGGCGGAGGAGTAGGCCGCCGCCTCGGGGCTGCCGGCGCCGCGGAGCGGCCAGCCGGTGACGCCGAGCAGGATCACGCCCGAGAGCATGAACCAGTGCTGGATGCGCTGGTGCAGGTCGAACCGGACGACCGATCGCTCCGGCCCGCCGCCGGCGCCGTGCTCCTCCTTGCGGGCGAGGCGGGCGCGCAGCTCGTAGATGAAGTCGATCAGGACGTGGAAGGCGAAGAAGAGGAGGGTGAGGGTGGTGAGGTAGCTGAAGGCGACGTGGACGATGTGCGGGACGACGCTCCCGCCCGTCTCCTGGATGGGCTTGTGGGCGATGAGCGAGGCGAAGCTGTCGGTCGCCCCGGCGTGGCAGCGCCCGCAGGTCTCCTTCTTGCGGGCGGCGCTCACCGGGGAGGCCGGGTCGGTCTTGGAGACGATCGCGTGCGTCCCGCCCTGGTCGGGCGCCGAGGCGTGGCAGCTGGTGCAGGCCGGGGCGTAGGGGTTGCCCACCCGCGCCAGGCGGCCGTGGATCGAGTCGTGGTACGTCGTCGCCGCCTCGGGGTTCAGGCCGGCGGCCTTGGCGAACTCCTCGTTCCCGTGGCAGGCCTCGCAGCGCTTCACCATCGCGCGCCGGTCGGCCGGCACCACCTCGCGCTTCCCGTCGTGCGGGGCGTAGGGGGCCAGCTTGGCGGCGATGGCGTGGGGCGAGCCATGGCAGGAGGCGCAGGTCGGGCCGGCCACCTTCGCGTCCTCGCGCAGCCACCGCGAGTGGATCGACTTCGCGAAGGCCCCGGCCTCCCCGTCGTGGCAGGTCTGGCAGGCGAGGAAGGCCCGCGGGGCCTTCACCGTCTCCTTCTTGTCGCCCTCACCCCAGCTCGCCTTGGCGAGCCGGTCCACCACCGCCTGGTCCTGCGCGGAGAGCGCCGGCAGCTCGCCGCCGTGCGGGCCCTCCTTGTAGCCGGCGTGGCAGTCGGTGCAGCCGATCCCGTTCTGTCCGTGAACGGAGGCCGGGAAGCCCTTGAAGTCGACCTCCGGCCCGAGGCCACCCTTCTCGTGGCACATCTGGCAGGACTCGGCGTCCTTGGGGAGGGCCGCCGCCGCCTTCGCCTCCTCGGCGCGGGCGGCGGTCGAGAGGAGAAGCGCGATCGTGAGGAAGGTGGCTCGCATAGGCTCGGTTCGCGTGTGCAATGGTTGTGCCCCCGTACCCAAAAAGGCGCTCATTCTAACCACCGAGACTCCAGGCGTTTTGTCGTGCGTCAAACGGCCCTGGGTTTTCGAAGCCCGCAGCAATTGCGCGGGGTTGGAAGGTGGTTCCAGGAGATGCGCCGATCTGTCGCAGCGTCTGCGGGCCTGGCCGACCCGCAGACGGCGAGGGCCCGGCCGCTCGCGGCCGGGCCCGGTGGCGATCGAGGACGGGCGGCTAGCGGCTCGCCTGCTCCTGGGCGACCGGCCGCTTCGCCGAGAGCGTGGTCAGCGCGCCCACCGCGGCGCCCGCGGCCGCACCGACCACCGCGAAGAGCGAGCCGACGCCGACCACGCCCAGCGCCATCCCGAAGACGATCAGGGCGCGGACGAGGAAGGTCGCCTGGACCGGGGTCCCGAAGATGCCGCCGGCGAGGAGCAGGCCCGCGTAGCCGCCGTAGAGGATGGCGGGGAGGAGGGCGAGGGCGAGGAAGAGGGCGAGGCCGATGCCGGCGCCGACGAGGGAGGGGAGCTTGCGGTTCATGGGGTTCTCCGGGGCTGCGTGAGGGTCCGAGAGCTTCGCGGCGTCCACCGTGGCGCGCCGCGCACGTCTCCGGGGATTGCACGCGGGCTGCCAGCGCGCGGGCACGGGAAGACGGCCGGTTGGACCTGGCCGCTGTCGGGATCCGCCGACAGCCTGCCGGGCGCGCCCGACGGGGCGGGCGTGATCGGTGAAGAGGCAGCGGGTCACGGGGAAGGGGGCCCCGGCGCAGCCGGGGGGAGGGGCAACGCCCCTCCGCCGCGGGGCAGCCGCGCGCAGCCGCGAAGCGGCGAGCACGGCGCAGGGCCCCGCGTAGCAGGGGCGGGGCGGGGCGGCACGCCCCGTGAGATCAACCTTCAGGCGTGGGCGGTGACCTGCCGGAGGATGTCGAGCTCCTCGAGCGCCTTCCCCGCGCCGATGACCACGGAGGAGAGCGGGTCCTCGGCGAGGAAGACCGGGAGGCCGGTCTCCTCGCGCAGGAGCACGTCGAGGTTCTTGAGGAGGGCGCCGCCACCGGCGAGGACGATCCCCCGGTCGGCGATGTCGCCGGCGAGCTCGGGCGGGGTGCGCTCCAGGGTGACCTTCACCGCCTCGACGATGCCGTTGACCGGCTCCGAGAGGGCCTCGCGGATCTCGGAGGAGGTGACGGTGAGGGTGCGCGGGACGCCGGCGACGAGGTCGCGTCCCTTGATGTCCATGGTGAGCTCCTCCTCGGTGGGATAGGCGGTGCCGATGCCCATCTTGATGAGCTCGGCGGTGCGCTCGCCGATGAGGAGGTTGTACTTGCGCTTGATGTGCTGGATGATCGCCTCGTCCATCTTGTCGCCGGCGATGCGGACGGATCGTGAATAGACGAT
>DATKAL010000084.1:0-6507 GCA_035498135.1 Anaeromyxobacter sp. | reverse complement strand
GCCCTGCCGGTGAAGAAGCTCCGCGAGGGCGTGTGGGGCATCCGCCCCAAGAACAAGGAGCAGCACTACGCGCTCGACCTCCTCCTCAACGACGACGTGAAGCTGGTGACGCTCGTCGGCAAGGCCGGCACCGGCAAGACGCTCCTCGCGCTGGCCGCGGGCCTGCAGAAGGTCGTCGAGGAGACCGCCTACGTGAAGCTCCTCGTCTCGCGCCCCATCTTCCCCCTGGGCCGCGACATCGGCTACCTCCCCGGCTCGGTGGAGGAGAAGCTCAACCCCTGGATGCAGCCGATCTTCGACAACGTCGAGTACCTGATGAACCTCTCCCGGTCGGAGAAGAAGGCCGGCCGCGGGTACCACGAGCTGCTCGACCTCGGGATCCTGGAGATCGAGCCGCTCACCTACATCCGCGGGCGCTCGATCCCGAACCAGTTCATCATCGTCGACGAGGCGCAGAACCTCACGCCGCACGAGGTGAAGACGATCATCACCCGCGTCGGCGACGGCACGAAGATCGTGCTCACGGGCGACCCCTACCAGATCGACAACCCCTACGTGGACCAGACCAACAACGGCCTGATCCACGTGGCGAACCGCTTCAAGAGCGAGCGGCTGGCCGGGCACATCACCATGTCGAAGGGCGAGCGCTCGCCGCTGGCGGAGCTGGCCGCCAACCTGCTGTAGCGGCCGGGCCGGCCGGTTAGGACCCGGGGATGAAGACCGCCGCCTCCGCCGCCACCCCGCGGCTCGACTACCCGCTGCGCTACACCTTCAAGGTGATGGGGCTGGCGGCCGACGACTTCGCCGAGCACGCCCGGCGGGTGGTGGGGGCCGCGATCGGGGAGGCGGCGCCGGCCGAGGTCTCGGTCCGGGCGAGCTCCGGAGGGAAGTACCAGTCGGTGTCGGTGGCCGTCCGGCTGGCGTCCGAGGACCAGCGCCGGGCGGTGTACGAGGCGCTCTGGCGGGACGAGCGGGTGGTCTACTACCTCTGAGGACCACCACCGCCGGGGCGCCTCGCGCCGCGGCCGCGGTGGGGCTGGGCCCCGGGGTGCGCGCTAGGCGGCGGCCCGGGCGCCGAAGTCGACGATCTCGACCGGGTTGGCGGCCACGCCGAAGGTGATCTCCTCGCGCCAGCCCTCGGCGTCGCCGCCCACCTGGAGCGGCATGGGGCGCTCGAACCGGATCGCCACCCGGTCGGCGTGGAAGTCGAGGAGACCGGGGTGGGCGAACTCGCCCGACCAGATCCGCCCGAGGTTGAGGAGCATGGTGGGGACGCCGATCGAGGTGGCCACCCGGATCTGCATCATCCCCGGGACCTTCTCGGCGAAGGGGAAGGCGCGCAGCCCCAGGCCGTAGTAGGGGACGGTGGCGGCGGCCGCCAGCATGCAGGGGCCGGCGTAGAGGAGCTCGCCGTGGGCGATGGGCCGCCCCACCCGCCCGCCGTGCGGGTCGAGCCGCCAGGCCGGGCGCCCCACGTTGACGATCTCGCAGTAGCTCGGGCGGCGCTCCAGCAGGGCGCGGGGTGCGGAGCGGAGGGCGACCGCCAGCCCGTAGCCGGGGACGCCGGTCCCGAGCCGGGCGAGCGGGGTCCCGGCCAGCTGGGCCTTGAGCCAGTTGTAGTCGTTGAGGACGGCGGCATCGACGCCCACCCCGGCGAACGGCGTCCTGCGGCCCTCGCAGGTCAGGAGGTCGAGCCGGCGGACCTGGTCGACCTCGCCGCGGAGGTAGCGGGCCAGGTCCTGGACCTGCCGGCGGGGGCTGGCCCCGACCATCTCCGCCACGGCGTTGCCGGTGCCCAGGGCGAGGACCCCGAAGCGCGGAGGCCGGGCGGCGCGCCGCTCGGAGGCCTCCAGGATCCGGTTCACCCAGGCGACGAACGTCCCGTCGCCCCCGCCGGTGAAGACGGTCCGGTAGCGCCGGGAGACCACCTCGTCGGCGATGGCGCTGGCCTCGGCGTGGCTGCGGGAGAGGAAGAGGTGCTCGTCGGACATCACCAGCGAGAGGGCCCGCCGCACGTCGGCGTTCACCTGCTTCGCGTTGGCGTTGAGGAGGACCGCGACCTCGCTCGCGGGCGCCAGCCCGAGGAGCGATGGCTCGACCGGGAGGGGTCGCTCGGAGTGCCGGACCATTCGAAGCATGCGTTGTCTCTCGGTAGAGGGGCTGACGCGGATGTCAGGAATCGAGCAAGCCTGGTGCCACGGCGCGTCACCGTGACAATCGCGTGTCGTGTCGGTCTGTTGGACGTCAGGCCCTGACCGGGAAAGGGGAGGGAGTGACGCGTCGCCGCGGTGGCGGCGCGAAGTCGGTTACGCACCTGGATGATCCCGCCGAGCGCACGCCTGCCGGGGAACCCGAGCGGGTCAGCCGGCTGCGCCCCATCCCGCCGGGACCGTTTGACAGCCCGGGACGGGGACTTACGTTCGACCCCGTCCAGGAGGGACCTCGAAACCTATGGCCAAGATCATCGGCATCGACCTCGGCACCACCAACTCCGTGGTGGCGGTGATGGAGGGGAAGGACCCCGTCGTCATCACCAACGAGGAAGGCTCGCGGCTGACGCCCAGCGTGGTCGCCTACACGAAGGAAGGGGAGCGGCTCGTCGGGCAGGTGGCCAAGCGCCAGGCCATCACCAACCCGGAGAAGACCGTCTACTCCATCAAGCGGTTCATGGGGCGCCGGTTCGGCGAGGTGCGCGACGAGATGAAGCGCGTCCCGTACCACGTCGTCGAGGGTCCGAACGGCGACGCCCGCCTCGAGATCGACGGCAAGCAGTACAGCCCGCCCGAGATCAGCGCCCAGATCCTGCTCAAGCTCAAGCGCGCGGCGGAGAACTACCTGGGCGAGAAGGTGACCGACGCGGTCATCACCGTCCCCGCCTACTTCAACGACGCCCAGCGCCAGGCCACCAAGGACGCGGGCGAGATCGCCGGCCTGAACGTCCGCCGGATCGTGAACGAGCCGACCGCGGCCGCCCTCGCCTACGGGCTCGATCGGAAGAAGAACGAGAAGATCGCCGTCTACGACTTCGGCGGCGGCACCTTCGACATCTCCATCCTCGAGGTGGGCGAGAACGTGGTCGAGGTGCTGGCCACCAACGGCGACACGCACCTGGGCGGCGACAACATCGACCAGCGGATCATCGACTGGCTGATCGCCGAGTTCAAGAAGGACTCGGGCCTCGACGTTTCGCGGGACAAGATGGTCCTCCAGCGGCTCAAGGAGGCGGCGGAGAAGGCCAAGATCGAGCTCTCCTCGATGATGGAGACCGAGATCAGCCTGCCCTTCCTCACCGCGGACCAGAGCGGCCCGAAGCACCTCTCCATCAAGCTCTCCCGCGCCAAGCTGGAGCAGATGGTGGAGGAGCTGATCGAGCGGTCGATCGAGCCGACCCGGAAGTGCCTGGCGGACGCCAAGCTCGATCCGGGCCAGATCGACGAGGTGGTGCTGGTCGGCGGCCAGACCCGCATGCCCAAGATCGTCGAGACGGTGAAGAAGTTCTTCGGCAAGGAGCCGAACCGCTCGGTGAACCCGGACGAGGTGGTGGCCATCGGCGCCGCGGTCCAGGCGGGCGTGCTCTCCGGGGAGGTGAAGGACATCCTCCTCCTCGACGTCACGCCGCTCTCCCTCGGGGTCGAGACCCTGGGCGGCGTGATGACCCGCCTGATCGAGCGGAACACCACCATCCCGGCCAAGCGCTCGGAGGTCTTCTCCACCGCGTCCGACAGCCAGACCTCGGTCGAGATCCACGTGCTCCAGGGGGAGCGCGAGATGGCCGGCGACAACCGGACCCTCGGGCGCTTCCACCTCGAGGGGATCCCGCCCGCCCCCCGCGGCGTGCCGCAGATCGAGGTGACGTTCGACATCGACGCGAACGGCATCCTGAACGTCTCCGCGAAGGACAAGGGGACCGGCAAGGAGACCAAGATCACCATCACCCACTCGTCCGGCCTGGCCAAGGACGAGGTGGAGAAGATGGTGGGCGACGCCCGCTCACACGAGGCCGACGACAAGAAGCGGCGCGAGGAGGTCGAGCAGCGGAACCGGGCCGAGAACCTGGCCTACCAGATGGAGAAGCTGCTCAAGGAGAACAAGGACAAGCTGGGCGCCGCCGCCGCCAAGGAGATCGAGGACGCGGTGGCCGAGGTCCACAAGGTCCGGGAGAAGGGGAGCGCCGAGGAGGTGAAGGCGGCCATGGACCGGCTGGAGAAGGCCAGCCACAAGGCGGCCGAGGAGCTCTACAAGGGCACCGGCCCGGGCGCCGCCCCGGGCCCGGAGGCGCCCCAGCCGGACGCCGGCAAGAAGCAGGAGAACGTGGTCGACGCCGAGTTCAAGCAGGTCTAGGCGCGGGCTCCCGGCGGGCCGGCGGCCACGCGGCCCGCCGGCCCGCTCGCGCGCCCACCGCCTCGCTTTTCGCCGGGCCCGGGCTTACCATCCCCGCCGCGTGAACCTCACGGTCCTCTCCCGCTCGAGCGAGATCTACACCACCCGCCGGCTGGTCGAGGCGGCGCAGGCGCGCGGGATGGCTGCGCGGGTGATCGACCCCCTCGAGGTGGAACTCGGGCTGGGCGACGACGCCCCCCAGGTCTACTGGCGCCGCCGGCGCTTCCCGCGCACCGACGTGGTGGTGCCGCGGATCGGGCTCTCCATTCACCAGTACGGGCTGGCGGTGGTCAACCAGCTCGAGCTGATCGGGCTCCCGGTCCTGAACGGCGCCTACGGGATCGCCGCCAGCCGCAACAAGATGCGGAGCCTGCAGATGCTCTCTGCCGCCGGGATCCGGGTCCCGCGCACGGTGATGGCGAGCGACCCCTCCGGCCTCAAGGAGATGGTCCGCCTGGTGGGCGGCGTCCCCGTGCTGGTGAAGCTCCTGGCGGTGGGGGAGAAGAGCGGGGTGATGATCTGCGAGAGCCTGGAGTCGCTCGAGGCGGCGCTGGAGGCGATCCTCGGGCTCGGCCAGAACATCGTGGTCCAGCAGTACCTCCGGGGCGCGCGGGGGCGGGATCTCCGGGCGCTGGTGGTGGGCGGGGAGGTCGCCGCCGCCATGCGCCGGACCGCACCCCACGGCCGCTTCGCGCGCAACCTCCGGCGCGGGGCGCGCTTCGAGGCGGTCGACCTGCCGCCCGCCTACGCCCGGGTGGCGGTGGCGGCCGCGCGGACCCTGCAGCTCGAGGTCTGCGCGGTGGACATGCTCGACGTGAAGGGGATCCCCCGGGTCTTCGAGGTGAACAGCTCCCCCTCGATCCGCGAGGCGGAGACGGCCTGCGGGGTGGACGTGGCCGGGCGGATCGTGGAGCGGGCCGCCGCCCTGGCGTCGGGCCGGGCCGCCCCCCGCCGTCCCCGGGCCGACGGCGGCGCCGCCGCGCGCCCGTGAATGGCTCGCCACCCCGCGCCGTCCCTGCTATAGAGCCCGCCCTCGAAGGAGCCCGCTCCATGCGCACCGCCGTCCTCGCCCTGGCGCTCTTCCTCGCCCCCGCCGCCCGGGCCGCCGATCCGGCCGCCGAGGAGGCGGCGCGGAGCTACCGGATCGACACCGCCGGCACCACCGCCAGCCTGGCGGTCGGCGGGCGCGGCACCTTTCGCCTCGCCATCGTCCCCATCGGCAAGACCCACGTCCACCCGCAGGCGCCGCTCCGGATCGCCCTCGGCTCCACCTCGGGGCTGGCGCTGGCGAAGGCCGAGCTCCGCCACCAGGACGCGGTCGATCCGGCCGCCGAGGGGCCGCGCTTCGAGGTGCCCTTCACCGCCTCGGCGGCGGGCGCCCAGGAGGCCCGGGCGAAGCTCGACTTCTTCATCTGCTCGGACCAGTGGTGCGTGAAGCAGACGCGCGACGTGACCGTGCCCGTGGTCGTGAAGTAGCGCATGCGGGCGATCTACGGCGTGAACCCGGTGCGGGAGCTGCTCCGGGCCGGCGGGGAGGGGCTCTCCGAGCTCTGGCTGGCGGAGGGGGGCACCCGCGGGGCCGCCTTCGCCGAGCTGGAGCGGCTCGGGCGGGCGGCCGGCGCCAAGGTGCGGTCCGCGCCCCGGCCCAAGCTCGACCGGCTGGCCGGGACCGACCGGCACCAGGGGGTGGTGGCGGTGGTGGCCGACTACCGCTACGCCGCGCTCGAGGATCTGGTGCCCCGGGTGGCGGCGAGCGGGCGTCCCGCCCTCCTCGTGGTGCTGGACGGCGTGGAGGATCCCCAGAACCTGGGGGCGATCGTCCGATCGGCCCACGCGCTCGGCGCCCACGGGGTGGTGATCCCGAAGGACCGGGCGGTGGGCGTGACCGCGGCCGTGGCCAAGGCCTCCGCCGGGGCGGTGGAGCGCTGCCCGGTGGCCCGGGTCACCAACCTCGCCCAGGCGATCGAGGCGCTGAAGGGGCTGGGCGTCTGGTCCGTCGCGCTGGCCGCAGACGGAGAGCGACCCCTTGGCGCGCTGGATCTCCGCGGCCCGACCGCCCTCGTCCTGGGGAGCGAGGGGGAGGGGCTCCGCCCCCTCGTCCGGCGGGCCTGCGACCACTCAGCCAGG
>DATKAL010000083.1:0-7116 GCA_035498135.1 Anaeromyxobacter sp. | reverse complement strand
GGGCGAGTAGAGCACCACCTCGCAGACGCCGCGGGCGGGGAGGACCGGCGAGACCTCGGTCGGCCCGACCGCCGGCTCGGGGGGCGTCTTCTGCAGCGAGGGGAACTTGTTCTCGAAGACCACGATGTCGTAGGTCTCCGCCGGCACCTCGGTGGGGAAGCCCCCGGGCCGGGTCGGGCAGAGCGGGCAGTAGTCCGCGGGCGGCAGGAAGGTCCGCTCCTGGCGGTGGGTGGCGGTCACCACCCACTCCCTCAGGAATGGGTGCCAGCGGAGCTCGGACATCAGCGCTCCTCGCGGGTGGGCTCGCGCGGGGCCGGATCGGGCGGCGCGGGGGCGGGCCGCGCCGCCGACTGCGGGAACCGGTAGAAGATCAGGCGGCGCCCATCGGGCAGCCGCACCGCCTCCCTCTCCAGCCCACCCTCTCGCTCCGGCATCGGCCCTCCCTCGCCATCCCTCCGGCCGCGGCGACCGCGATCCTTGCCGCCGGCCGCGGCCGCTGTCAAAGCGAACGCCGGGTGCGGCGGGCCGTCGGCGCCCGGCCGGGCGCGAGCACGGTCCGGGCCCCGCCCCCGATGAGCGGGGCAACCCGTCCGGCGCCGCGGTGCTTTCCGCCCCGCAGCCAGCCGGTTCGGGCGAAGATGCGCGGATGCCACGACGTCCGCGGCGCGCCCTCGGGGTGCTCGCGATCGCCGCACTGCTCGTCCCCGGCGCGGCCGCGCCCGGGAGCCCCGCCGCGCCGGGCGAGCCGGCGCCGGCGGCCGACGAGGCCACCTTCGCCTACGCCGGCGAGGCGCCTCCCGCGATGCCCTGGCGTGCCGCGATCGAGGAGGCGGCCATCTTCGGGATGGTCCTCACCTTCTACGCCATCCAGCCGCTGGGCGCGCCCGGCGCCCGGCCGCCGACCCTGGCGGAGAAGCTCACCTTCTCCTCCCGCGGGCTCGACTTCGACGCCGACAACCTCCCCACCAACTACCCCGGCCACTCGGTCGCGGGCATGTGGTACTACCTCGTCGCGCGCGGGAACCGGCTGCCGGTGGCGGGGGCGCTGGCGGCCACCGCGGCGAGCGGGCTGGCCTGGGAGATGGCCGAGTTCCACGAGCCCGCCTCCATCAACGACCTGGTCAACGACGTCGCCGGCGGCTTCGCGCTGGGCGAGGCCTTCACCCAGCTCGCCGTCCTGCTGGAGCGGGAGGGCCTGCCGGTCCTCGCGTTCCTGGCGGCGCCGCCCAAGGCCCTCCACGACCTGGCCGACGGAGGCCGGGCGCGCACCGGCCCGTACCCCGGGGCGGCCCGGGCCGGGATCTCCCTGCTCAGCGGCGTGCGCTGGGCCGGCGCGTGCGCGGCGGCGCCCACCTGGGGGATGGCGACCCGGATCGACCTCCTCCGGATCGCCGAGTACGGCGCGCCGGGGAGCGGCTGGCGCTGGCTCCTGGACGGGAACGCGACCGCCCTGGGCGCGGAGCTGCTCTGGGACCCGAGCCAGCTCGCGGAGGTGGACGTGCTGGCGGCGGCCTCCCTGGTGGGCCTCTACGCGCGGGAGGTGGACGGCGACGGCGACGGCCAGGACCTGGTGGCGACCCTGGGCACGGCCTTCGACTACCAGCGGCGCGCCACGCCGTCCGGCCAGCCCTGGCCCAACGACTACCTGGCGCTCCTGCGGATCCCCGGGCTCTCCCTCCGCCACCGCGTCCTGGACGGTGCCCTGCGGGTGGAGACCACCCTGGAGGCGGCGGTCGAGTTCGGCGCCGTCCAGCCGTTCGCCCTGCTCGGAGAGCCCACCGACCTCCCCGGCGTGCCGGGGGTGACGAGGCTCGAGGGCTACTACCACGGCCTCGGCTGGATGGCGGCGCCGGGCCTGCTGCTCCGGCTCGGCCCGATCGAGGCCGGGGTCTCGGCCCGGGTGGATCGGCTCTCCCCGGTGACCACCCGCGATCTCTCGCCCCCCGCGCCGCCCCGCCTGGCGCTGTCCGACGGCCAGGAGGAGGCGCGGGCCTTCGCCCGCTGGCGGCTCCCCTGGCGCGGCGTGGAGCTGAGCGCGCGCTGGCTGCGGCGGAGCCGCTGGGGCTGGGCCGGCGACGTCGAGCGAACCCTGGTGGACACCGAGCTCCTGATGGGAGTGGGGGTGGGCCGGTGACCGGCCGCGGCGCGGCGCTCCTCCTGCTCGCCTGCGGGTGCGTGGCCCACCTGCAGCGCGACGGGGAGCCGACCGAGTTCCTCGAGCCGACCACGGTCGGCGCCCTCAACCACCAGGGCGACTACTTCGAGATCGACGGGGCGGCCCACCTCCTGATCCTCGACACGCTTGGCCGTCCCGAGCTCTGGCGCGAGGGGGGCTCGGCGGCGTCCCTGACCCTCTCCTTCATCGGGATGCTCCGCGTCTTCGACCTCCCCTCGGCGCCGGTGCGGACCCCCACCTACGAGCCGAAGCTCCGGCTGCAGCTCTTCCGGGTCGCCCCCCTCCCGGCGCCCGCCGGCGAGGCCCCGCCCTTCCGCATCGTCGCCGTCGAGCTGGGGATCGGCCACCGGTCCAACGGCGCCGAGGGCTGCGCCCTGGCCGACCACGGTCCCCCCGGCCGCAACGACTTCGACTGCCCGGCCCTCACCACCCCGCCGTCCAGCGCCCTCAACCTCAAGGACGGGAGCTTCACGACCAACTACCTGGAGGCCGGACTCTGGGCCCGGTTCCTGCGCCCGTTGGAGGGCGGCGGCCCGCTCGCCTCCGCGGCCACCGCCGGGTTCTGGGGCGAGTGGCACCCGCCCGGCCCGCCGCCGTTCATGCCCGCCGAGATGCGCACCCGCTACGGATCGGTGGTGCTCCACGGCCAGCTCCTCGGCGAGCTGGCCGTCCTCCGGGGCCGGCACTGGAACCTCCCGGTCGTCGGCCCGGTCTCGATCGAGTCGGTGGCCCGCGTGACGCTGGCGGGGCAGCTCCACGCCGACCCGGCCGGCGGCCCGTTCGGCGGTGGGAGCGCCGAGCTGGCGCTCCTCCCCCGGGGCCCACGCGGCTACGGGCTGGGGCTGTTCGTGCGCCGGCTGTTCGGGCGCGATCCGCTCAACATCCGGTTCGAGCAGCAGCTCGACGCCTGGATGGTCGGGCTGATCTTCGATCCGAACCCCATCGAGCGGATCCCGGCACCGGCCGGGGCCGCGCCTTCGCCCGGAGGCGAGCCGTGAGGATCCACCACGTCGGCCTCGAGGTCGGGGACCTGTTCGCGGTCGAGCGCTTCTACCACCGCGTTCTCGGCTTCGCCCGCCGCTACCGCTACGTGAGCCGGAACACCCCGGGGCTCCGGACCGTCTTCCTCGAGCGGGGCGAGGTGCGCCTCGAGCTCCTCGAGCGGCCGCGCGGAGCCCCGCGGCGGGGCGAGGTCCCCGGTCACCTCGCCCTCGAGGTCGGGGACGTGGACGCCGAGCACGCTCGCCTCCTCGGGGCCGGCCTGGGGGAGGTGGTCTCCCGGCCGCCGCGCGACACCGGCGACGGCTTCCGCGAGCTGGAGCTGCGCGACCCGGAGGGGAACCTGGTGGAGCTCTCGGCGCGGATCGCCCCCGAGCCGCGGCCGGCCGTCCGGGCGGCGATCTTCGACCTCGACGGCACCCTGGTGGACAGCGAGGAGAACTACTACCTCGCCGACCGCGAGCTGCTCGCGCGGCGCGGGATCCCCTTCACCCGCGAGGACAAGCGCCCCTTCGTCGGCCGGGGAAATCTCGAGATGCTGGGGGAGCTCCGGGATCGCTTCGGCCTCCCGGAGAGCGCCGAGGCCCTGGCGGAGGAGAAGAACGCGATCTACCTCTCGCTCGCCGAGACCGGGACCCGGGTCTTCCCCGGGGTGCACCGGCTCCTGGAGCGGCTCCGGGCGCGCGGCCTGCCGGTGGCGGTCGCCTCGGGGACCTCCCCGGCGGTGCTCTCCCGGCTGCTGGAGGTGCTGGGGCTCGCCGGCTCGCTCGCGGCGGTGGTCTCGGCCGAGGAGGTGCCCCGGGGGAAGCCCGCCCCGGACGTCTTCCTCGAGGCCGCCCGGCGGCTGGGCGTCCCGCCCCAGGAGTGCGTGGTGCTGGAGGACTCGCGCCACGGGGTGGAGGCGGCGCTGCGCGCCTTCATGCGCTGCATCGCGGTCCCGCCTCCGGAGGAGGGGCCGCTCGCGCCCGAGCTGGGGATGGCGGATCTGCTGGTGGAGGGCGGGCCCGCGGCCCTCGACCCGGAGGCGGTCCTCGCCTGGCTCGAGCCGCTGCTGACCCGGACGGCGGGCTGACCAGCGCGCATCCCATCACCCCAGCCCTACTGCGGCGAACGATCCTGGCATTCGCGGGGCGGCCTCCTCGCCTGCGCTCCTCGACGGGCCTCGAAGCACGCCTGCGGTGCCCGGTCGTCGGGTGCCCCGCTCGGTGCTCAGGCTCGTTCGCCTCGCGACGGCCCGGGGTGATGGGATGCGCTCTGGCGCCCCGCGCGGCCGGCGCGGGCTTCCTTCCGGGCCAGCCCGAGCCGGCGGAACCACGCGTGGACGCGGTGGAAGCGCCCCGCCTCCGGCAGGACCATGAACGGGCAGAGCCCGGACACGGCCTCCACCCCGGCCTCGGCGCAGAGGGCCAGGGCGGCGGGGGAGGCGGCCCCGGGGCCGGTGCCGCGGTGGAACCAGAGGCGGCGGAGCCCGGCGGCGATCGCCTCGCGCGTCACCGCCTCGGCCTGCGCGGCGGGCAGCATCACCAGCGCCCCCTCCACCGGCGGGGTGACGTCCGCGAGCCGGGCGAAGCAGCGGCGCCCCTCCAGCGCCCCGGCGGCCGGGTTGACGGGGATCACCTCGAGCCCGGAGGCCTCGAGGGCGGCGAGCACGCGACGGCTGAAGTCCGCCGGATCGCGCGACACGCCCACCAGCGCGAAGCGCCGGAGCGCGAGGAAGCGGCGGGCCCGCTCCACCTCGGTCGTCATGGGACGGCCTCCCTCCCCCCGGCGCGGGACGCTCTCACCGGCGGAGCGACCGGTCAAGCGGATCGTCCGCGGCGGCATCTTTGACTACAATGCCGCCAGGTCGCACCCGCTTGCCCCTGACCGTCCCCGAGGCCGCCATGACCGACGCCGAGAAGCGGAACGTGATCGCGCAGTGGGCCTTCGACACGCGGCCGGTCCTGCTCCGGTTCCACCTCTGGCTCGAGGACGTCGAGGTGGAGCGCTCCCAGCCGGAGCCGGTCTCGGCGCACGCCTTCACGCCGCGGGGGATCGCCCGCTGCCTGGCCGTGACCTCGGCCGCGACCGCTCTCGGGACCCGCCTCTTCGGCGACTTCGGCGCCGGGGCGGGCAAGGACAAGGCCGCCTACAACCAGGTGAAGAAGGCGGCCGACGCGATCAGCGCCTACGTGATGAGCGAGGGGCTCTGGCACCTCACCCGGACGCTCCCCGAGAACCACGCCATCATGGTCTCGCTGGGAGAGGGGCTGATGCCCAAGGCGGGCGAGACCCCGGAGATGGGGGCGAACCCGCTCCTCGGGTTCGGGCGCGTGTACGCCCGGCCCGAGGTGGCGCGCATGGTCGACCGGCGCGTGCGCCGGCTCCTCAACGAGCCCGGCCACACCTTCGAGCAGTTCCACGACTGGCTCAAGGGACGCGGCATCACGCTCTGGGGGGCGGCGGTCGACACCCTGGAGAACACGTCGCGGTTCGCGGAGGGGAAGCCCACCGGGCCGATGGCGGTCTTCCACCTCTTCGACTCCCCGCTCACCGTCTCGCGGCCGTACGAGTCGTACATGGGCTGCCTCACCGTGCCGCGGCGGGTGACCGAGGCGGCCGAGCAGGCCTCCGTGCTCCTCGACTACCGCTCCCCGCGCAAGCAGGTGCTCTCGGCGATCGAGGCCGCCTACCCGGGCATCCGGCGGGAGGACGTGCACGTCTGGACGCTGCGCGGGAAGAGCCGGGTGGCCCGGCTGGGCCAGCTCTGGGACGAGTGGAAGGCGCTCGGGGTCCACCTGGTCGAGGACGGCTGGAGGGCGCCCTCCGGGCTCGAGATCTTCACCGACTCCGGCACCTACGCCCCCACCTTCCTGGTGGGGAGCTGGAAGGGGGCCGACGGCGCCACCCAGGTCTTCCTCTGCGACGGCTACGCCGCCACCGCCGAGGCGATGCAGGCCTCCAGCCTCTCCGAGGTGCTGGAGGTCGACTCGACCATGGCGATCTTCTCCCCCACCTTCGAGCTGCCCTGTCGCGAGGAGGGGAAGCTGATGCGGCTCGACCCGGACGGCCAGGACTTCGCCCGGCGCGTGGCCGCCCTCCACGGCGGCCGCGAGCTGCCGGCGGAGGACGTCCAGGCCTACGCCGAGGCCATCCGGGAGGCCCGCGCCTCCAACATGCCGGTGCGCAAGGGCGTGCTCCGGGCCGACGACTTCCTGCCGGACAAGGACTGGAGCGTCCTCGCCAGCGTCGGCTACATGTGCGACGACCCGTACACCGGCGCGCCCGGCGTCACCCAGGTCTCCGAGGGCGTCTACCGGGTCACCACCCGGCTCGCCACCCGCAAGGCCTCGGCCCGGATCACCTTCACCTTCCGGCTCATGGAGCCGCTCGCCCAGGCGCGCCACGTCTTCAGCCCGCTCCTGGTGCGGTTCCTCTCCGGCGTCGACCACACCCGGCGGCCGGTCAAGATCTCCGACTCCGGGCGGATCCGGAACGAGCTGCAGACCATGCTCTCCCAGGCGCTCGAGCACGAGGGGGACACCATGCGCGTCCACTTCGACCGGGTGGACGAGAAGGTCATCCCCAGGGAGAAGCAGGCGGCCATCCGCCGGGTCCTCGAGTGGTACAAGGCCAACCACCCGGTCTGGTTCGAGTGGCTCGAGATCGCCTGATCGGCCTCGCCTGATCGACCGCGCGCCCTCGCGCGCAGCGCGATCCGCCGGACGCCGAGGCCCGCTCGCCACGACCGGGCGCGTCACTGAGGGTCTGGGCGCCGGCCAGGCCCCATCCGTGGGGTCCCCATCTTGTGCCTGGGCTCCGGCCCCGATCTGGCGACATTGGGGACCATGCACAGGGCGCCGGGATCCGCCGGGCCGCGCGACCGCTCCCGGGAGCGCGGACGTCCGGAGCACGGGTGCCGCGCCCCATCCACGAGGAGACGGGCATGAGGAGAGGGATCG
>DATKAL010000082.1:0-3283 GCA_035498135.1 Anaeromyxobacter sp. | reverse complement strand
GGGCCCGACGGAGACGAAGGGGAGGGCCGCGTCGCGCGCCTTGAGCCAGGCGCGCACCCCGTCCGGCAGGTCGGGCAGGAAGGAGAGCTCGGCCAGGCCGACCGGGCCGTGCGCCCCCTCCACCAGGACCACCCGTTGGGCGCGCGCGGTGGCCGCCGCCTCCGCCAGCGCGGCCAGCGTGGTCTGCTCGGGGAACGGAGGCAGCTCGACGGGGACGAGCAGGTCGCGGACCGACCGCCGGGCGAGGGCGCCCTGGAGCTCCGACCCGGCGCCGTCGGCGCGGTGGGTCGCCGAGGCGGCGCGGGAGACTCGCTGCGCCGGGTAGAGCGCCTGCCGCCGGAGCGCCACGTAGGCGATGCCGGTGGCGAGCATCATCGGGACGAGCAGGTCGTAGCTCCCCGCCAGCTCGGCCACCAGCACCAGGGCGGCGAGCGGGGTGTGGGCGATCCCGCCGTAGAAGGTGCCCATCGCCACGAGGGCGAAGGCGGCCGGCTGGATGGAGGGGTCGGCGAGGGCCCACCGGGCGGCGTGGCCGAAGGCGCTCCCGAGGAGCCCCCCGATGACGAGCGAGGGCGCGAAGTCTCCCGCCGCCGCGCCCGACCCGATGGTCAGGGCCGAGGCGGCCATCTTCGCCAGCGCCGCGAGCAGGAGCAGGCCGACCGCGGCCAGGCCCGCGGGCATCCAGGGGGCGCCGGTCATCGCCACCTGCAGGGCGCCGTAGCCGCCCCCGAAGACGCCGAAGCCGAGCGAGCCGGGGTGGGTGCGGTCCATCCAGGCGACCAGGCCGGCCCCCAGGAGCCCCATGAGCAGCCCGCCGAGCGCCGGCCGCGCCCAGGGCGGGAGCCCGAGGCGGCGGGAGGCCCGCTGGACCGCACGGAGCAGCCCGACGAAGGCGGCGGCCGCCCCGGCGACCACCAGGGCGAGGAGGGCGTAGAGCGGGAGGTGGGCCGGGATGAAGGGGAAGCGCGCCAGGTGGCCGAAGAGCGTGGTCTCGCCGAAGAGGGCGATCACGGTCGAGTAGGCGACGACGCTCGCGAAGATCGAGGGGACGAGGGCCTCGGCCTCGAAGTCGTCGCGGTAGAGCATCTCGGTGGCGAGGAGCGCGGCGCCGAGCGGGGTACGGAACACGGCGGCGATGCCCGCGGCGATGCCGGCCACGAGGAGCACGCGCCGCTCGGCGCGGCTGGTCGGGAGGAGGCGCGCCACCGCCGCGCCCACCGCCGCGCCGATGTGCATGGTCGGCCCCTCGCGGCCGCCGGAGCCGCCGGAGGAGAGGGAGAGGATCGCGGCCAGCCCCTTGGCCGGGATCACGCGCCGCCTCACCAGGCCGCCGCGGTGGTAGGCCTCGATGGCGGCGTCGCCGCCGCCGCCGGCCGCCTCGGGGGCGAGCCAGCTCGTGATCAGGCCGCTCGCCAGCCCCCCGAGCGCCGGGAGGAGGGCGAGCACCCAGAGCCGAAGGCCGATCCCGGTCCCCGGGGGCAGGAAGGTCTCGCCGCGCGCCCGGAGGAGGGAAAAGCCGGCCAGGTGCTCGAGGAGGAGGCGCTGCCCGAGCTCGAGCGCGGCGAAGAAGGCCGCCCCGAGCAGCCCGGCCACGATTCCCACCAGGCCCGCCTGGAGGAGGGTGCGGCCGAGGATCTGCAGGTCGAGCGGGGCGTCGTCGCCGAGCAGCCCCAGGGCCCGGAACGCGCCGCCCGGTCTGGGGAGGCTGCGGAGGTGGTCGAGCAGCCGTCGCCGACCCCGCCCGGGCTCGAAACGGGTCGCCATGGCGGCGCCCATCCATGCAGGAGAAGCGGGCGGCTGGCAAGCGCCGGGCGCGGACCACGGGATCGTTGCGCGCTTGCCGGCACCGTCCCTACCATCCCCTGGTGAAGCGCTCCGCTCTCCTCCGTCCCGTCGCCGCGGGAGCCCGCGCCGCCCTGGCGCTGCTCGCGGCGGTCGGCGCGGCCGGCTCCGCGCGGGCTTCCGATGCCCCCGCCTCCGCCGGCGCGCCGGCGCCGAGCGCGGCCACCTCGCCCGTGGCCGCGCGCGCCCCGTACTGCAGCGGCGAGTACGCCGACGACCTGGCGGCGCTCGCGCCCGAGGCGCGGGCGCTCGAGCAGGCCCGGCCGGGCTACACCTTCTGCCTGCGGACGTCGGCCGTCTACGAGTGCCCGTCCTACGCCGGCGACGGGTCCCTCCGCCGCACCCGCAAGCGCGTGGTGGCCCACGGCACGGCCTTCGGCCTGCGGCGCGACGGGCAGGACACGCTCGTGGTCACCAACGAGCACGTGGCGAGCTGGCCGGCGGTGACCGACGCCGACCACGTCTTCGACGACGTGCCGCCCGGGTGCCGCAAGATCTCCGAGGCGCTCAAGCTGGTGGAGAACGAGGCCGACGACTACCCGGCCGACGACATCCCGCTCACCCACGTGGTCGGGGACCCGCAGCTCGACGTGGCCGTCCTCCGCGCCCACCAGGCGCTCCCGGTGGTGCCCTGGAAGATCGGGCGGAGCGCCGGCCTGCGGGAGCGGAACGCCGTCGACGTGCACGGGTTCCCGCTCGGGGTGATCCGCACCACCAACGTGGGCAAGGTCACCTCCGCCTGGGAGCACGACGACGAGCGCGAGTGGGACCACGACGACTTCGTGGTGGACGCCCTCCTCTCGCCCGGGAACTCCGGCTCCCCGGTGTTCGCCGTCTCGTGCCGCACCGGCGAGTTCGAGCTGGTGGGCGTCTACCACGCCGGGTGGGTCCGCGGCAGCGCGCTCAACGCGGTGGTGGGGGTCGACGAGCTGCGCCCGCTGCTCGACACCCTGAAGCGATCGCCGCGGGCGAAGAGCGACACCCCACCGCTCGACGCCACCGCCCGCGGGCGGGCGGCGGAGGTGCTCCGCGGCGGGCTCGAGATCTTCTTCCCCTTCGGCGCCACCAGCGCCGCGGTCCGCCTCCGCGCCGACGGCGCCCTCCTCTACCAGGTGATGGGCAAGGACTTCCCCGTCCGGTCCCAGCCGGCGCTGGTGCTCGAGGACCTGCCGCCCGGGGATCCGGCCTCCTTCGGCCGCCCGGGGCGCGCCTGGGCCGGCATCGGCTGGGGGCTGCGCGAGCTCGATCGCACCACGCTGGACGCCGAGGCCCAGGCGCAGCTGGCCAAGCTCCTCGAGGGGCTACGCCACGACGGCACGCTCGCCACCAGCTTCCGGGCGGCCGCGGGCCAGCGCGGCGCGAGCCGGCAGCGGTTCGACGAGGCGAGGCGGCTCGAGCGCGGCGTTCGCCGGCTGGCCACCGTCCACCAGGACCTCGCCCA
>DATKAL010000081.1:0-3888 GCA_035498135.1 Anaeromyxobacter sp. | reverse complement strand
GACGGGATGAACACCCTGGTGCGCGGCCAGAAGCTCCCCATCTTCTCCTGCGCCGGTCTGCCGGCGGCGCGGCTCGCCGCCCAGATCGTCTGCCAGGCGAGGGTCCGCGGGGGCGGCGCGGAGGGGTTCGCGGTGGTCTTCGCCGCCATGGGCGCGCCCTTCCGCGAGTACCATGCCTACCTGGAGGCCTTCCGGGCCGCAGGCGTGCTGGCCCGGACGGTGGTGTTCCTGAACCGGGCCGAGGACCCGCCCATCGAGCGGCTGATGACGCCGCGCTGCGCGCTCACCTGCGCCGAGCACCTCGCCTTCGCGCACGGGCTCCACGTGCTCGCGGTCCTCACGGACGTGACCAGCTACTGCGAGGCCCTCCGGGAGGTGGCGCTGGCGCGCGAGGAGGTGCCAGGCCGGCGGGGCTACCCCGGGTACATGTACACGGACCTCGCCACCCTGTTCGAGCGGGCCGGGCGGGTGGAGGGCCGGCCGGGGTCGCTCACCCAGCTCCCCGTCCTCACCATGCCGGACGACGACCTCACCCACCCCATCCCCGACCTGACCGGCTACATCACCGAGGGGCAGATCGTCCTCTCCCGCGACCTCGACCACCGCGGCGTCTACCCGCCGGTGGACGTGCTCCCCTCGCTCTCGCGGCTGATGGGGCTCGGGGCGGGGCCGGGGCGGACGCGGGCCGATCACCGGCCGGTGGCCGACCAGCTCTACGCCCTCTACGCGCGCGGGCGCGACGTCCGGCGGATGGCGGCGATCGTGGGGGCGGCCAACCTGGGCGAGGACGAGCGCCGCCTGCTCGAGTTCGCCGAGCGGTTCGAGAGGGAGCTGGTGGGGCAGGGCGCCACCTTCCGGTCGATCGAGGAGACGCTGGAGGCCGGCTGGCGGCTGCTCGCCCCCTTCCCCGCGGCCGCCCTGACCCGGATCCCGGAGGCGCTGCTGCGCGAGCGCGGGCCGGCGGCGGGCGCCGGAGGCCGCCGATGAGCCGGTCCCCCACCACGCGCATGGGGCTGCTCGAGGTGCGGGCGCGCCGCGGGGTCGCCGCCCGCGGCGCCCGCCTGCTCCGGGCGAAGCGGGAGGTGCTCGCCAGCGAGCTCTGGAAGCTGATGCAGGACGTGCTGGAGGGGAGGGCCCGGCTCGACGAGGTCCTCCGCCAGGCGGTGCGGTCGATCGAGCTGGCGCGGGCCCTGGAGGGGGAGGAGCTCCTCGGCTCGCTCGCCCTCGAGGCGGGGCGCGAGATCCCGCTCCGGGTGGAGGTCCGGCGCGTGTGGGGCGTCCCCACCCCGTCGGTCTCGGCGCCGGCGCTCCTGCGGGCGGCGGACCAGCGCGGCACCTCGGCGGCGAGCTGGGGGCCGTCGGGCGCCGAGGCGGCGCGCCGTCACGAGGAGGCGCTGGAGGTGCTCCTCGGCATCGCCACCCGCGAGCTCCACCTCTCCCGGCTCGGGGAGGAGATCCAGGCGACCTCGCGGCGCATCAACGCCCTGGAGCAGCTCCTGCTCCCGTCGCTCCGGGCCGAGGCGGCGCGGATCGCCGCCGCCCTCGACGAGCGCGACCGGGAGGACGCCGTCCGGCTGAAGCGCTTCCGCGCCCGCCAGGGGCGGCGCGGCGCGGAGCCCCCCGCGGGGACCTAGTTCGGCGCGGCCGCGACGGGGGCGGTGATCGCCTGGGCGGCGGTGAACGTCCCGCAGGTGGTGGTGACCGTGGCCGTGAACTGGGCGGTCGCCCCCGTCTGGATCGAGGCCGTGGTCGGGCTCACCGCCACCGAGAGGACCTTGTCGGTGACCGTCACCGCCTGGACCGCGCTCGTGGCCGGGTTGGCGACGCTGGTGGCGACCACGTGGTAGGTGCCGGCGGTGGACGACGCGGTGTAGACACCGCCCGCGGTGATGGTGCCGCCCGCCGCGCCCTCCTGCACGCTCCAGGTGACGGCCCCGTTCGTCGAGCCGGTGACCGTGGCGGAGAAGGTGAGGCTCTGGCAGGAGTTGACCGCGGCGGTGGTCGGCGAGATCGCGACCGTGACCACCGGGAGCGCCGTGTTGACCGTCACCGTCGCCACCGCGAAGGCGGTGGGATCGGCGGAGCTCGTCACCTTGACGTGGAAGGAGCCGGCGGAGGACGGGGCGGTGTAGAGGCCGCTGGCGCTCACCGTCCCGCCGCTCGCCTCCTCGACGCTCCAGGTCACCGCGGTGCTGGTGGTGCCGGTCACCGTGGACCCGAACTGCACCGTTCCGCCCGCCGCCGCCTGGGCGCTGGTCGGCTGGATGTCGACCTGGACCGTCGCGGGAGCGGCCGGCCCCTGGGTGGCGTGCGAGGCCTCGCCCGAGCAGCCGGCGGCGGCGATGAGGGAGGGCAGGAGGAGGTGGAGGAACGTGTTCTGGCGCATCAACAGACCTCTCGAGTGTGAATCGGTCGAGCAGGGCGGCGACTCGCGCTCGCCCGTCCTCCGGACCGGTGTCACCGGAAGACGGGACACGTTCGCATGAGCAAGCGGTCCCGCGATAGCCGCCAAAGGGCGGGGACCGGCGTGCGCTCGGCTCCGACATCGTCCCACGACCACCGGAGGAGCGCGAGCACCCCGCCCGAGGCGTGCGTCGGACGACGAAAGAGGCCCCGAGGGGTCACCTCGGGGCCTCGAACGGCCTGGCCCACGCACGGTGGGCGGCTGGAGTGGCTCCCCAGCGTGGACTCGAACCACGGACAAGCGGATTAACAGTCCGCTGCTCTGCCAACTGAGCTACTGGGGAATGGCAGGGTCGCGAATCTAGAGAAGCCCCGAAGTGGCGTCAAGAGGGTAGCGAACCCTGGCGGGCGCCGCGCTCAGGACGGGAGCGTCCCGCCCAGGAGGTGCGCCTTGAGGGCGATCTGCGCGGCCACGAACCCGGCCAGCTGGCCGTCCTCGAACTGGAACATCGGATCGCCGTACACCTTGGGGAAGTCGTGGACGTTCCGGAGGTCCTCGTCGGTCAGCCCGGGGTGGATCCGGCAGGCGATCTCGCGGACCCGCTTGCGCTGGTAGGTCACGAGCTCGTCGAGCACTTCGAGCGCGCGCTGCGCGGTGAGGGGATCGAGGGTGGAGGAGGCCATGCGCTGCGACTGTACACTCGGCCACCGCTATACTCCAGCCGGTGGTCCTCCCCGGCTTCGAGCACCGGCCCGGCGTCCACTGCGGCTCCACCGCGGTGGCCGACGCGCTCCGGGTGCGCGGGGTCCCGCTCTCCGAGCCCATGGCGTTCGGGCTCGGGGCGGGGCTCGGCTTCTACGCCCTGGCGGCGCCCGACCTCTCGCCCACCCAGCTCCTCCAGGGCCGCCAGGCCCGGCTGGAGCTGACCGCCTGCGAGGTCCTCGGCCTCGCCGCCGAGGAGAGGGCGGCGGACGGCGCGGCGGAGGCCTGGGCCGGGGCCCGGTCGGCGCTCGAGCGCGGGATCGCTCCGATCCTGGCCACCGATCTCGCCGAGCTCCCCTACTGGCAGACCCGGACGCACTTCGGTGGTCACCGGGTCGTGCTGGCCGGCTTCGACCCGGAGCGCGGGGTGGCCCTGCTCGCCGACACCGACCGGCCGGCCCTGGAGGAGGTGGCGCTCGACGTCCTCGATCGCGCGCGGGCCTCCGTGGCGCCGTTCTTCTTCACCCCGGGCCGGCCCTGGATCGAGATCGCCGGCCGCGGGCCCGGGCGCCCCCTCCCGGAGGCGATCGCCGAGGCGCTCCGCCGTCAGGCGCGCGAGTTCCTCATCGACCAGGAGGGGCTCTCGGGGGCCTCCGCCCTGGAGCGGTTCGCGGCCGAGCTGCCCGAGTGGCCGGCGCGCGCCGCGGGGGAGGCCGACCGGGTCTGGTGCTTCCGCTACGCCTACCAGGTGATCGAGCGGCGAGGGACGGGCGGCGGGTTCT
>DATKAL010000080.1:0-6789 GCA_035498135.1 Anaeromyxobacter sp. | reverse complement strand
GCTACGACGTCACCTTCTCCGAGGCCGCCAACGGGGCCGAGGCCCTGAAGGCCATCCGGAGCGCTCCCCCGGCGCTGGTGCTGGCCGACTGGAACATGCCGGAGATGAGCGGGATCGAGCTGCTCCAGGCGCTCCGGGCGGAGGGGAACGGGGTGAAGGTGGGATTCGTCACCTCCGAGACCGACCCCGCCATGCGCGACCTCGCCTTCCAGTCCGGCGCGGCCTTCATGCTCTCCAAGCCCTTCACCGCAGACGCCATCAAGGCCGCGCTCGCGCCGGTGCTGGCATGAGCGCCGCGGCCGGGATGTCCGGTTGGGTGGAGGAGCTGGCCGGCGCCTTCGAGGAGGTGGCCCGGGCGGCCCTCGGCGTGGAGGCCTTCGCGCTGGGCGGCCGGACCGAGAGCCCGCCGGGCGGGTACCAGGGCGCCTACATGGGCCTGGTGGCACCCACCGGCGCGATCCAGATCGGCGTGGCGGCAGACGAGGGCGGCTGCCAGGACCTCGCCAAGCGGCTGCTGGGGATGGATCCCACCGAGCCGGACCTCCCGGCGGCCGAGATGGCGGACGCGGTCTGCGAGATCGTGAACATCGTCGCGGGCGGCTTCAAGACCCGGGTCCGAGATCGCGCCCCCGCCCTGCAGATGGGCCTCCCCACGTTCTTCCGTGGCCCGGCGCAGCCCACCGAGCACACGGCGGTGGTGGTCGCGGAGGTCCGCCTCGGGTCGATGCCCGCGGCGGTCCTCCTCGTCCACCCCCGGGAGCCCGGGAGCAGCTGACCATGCGGATCGTCCCCCTCCCGCCCACCCCGGAGCTGGAGAAGCTCCTCGCCGCGCTCCTCGGCCGCGAGGTCAAGGTGCGGCCGCTCGACGGGGAGCAGCCGGCCGGTGCGGTGGGGGTGGCCCTCTACCGGACCGACGAGCCGGTGATCGAGGTGGCGGCGGTCTGCGAGGTCGGCCTGGCGGTGGCCATGGCGGCGGCCCTCTCGGCCATCCCGCCCGGCGTGGTGCGGGACGTCCTCTCCTCGGGGAAGATCGACGCCTCGCTCCTGGAGAACCTGGCCGAGGTGATGAACGTGATCGCGCGCTTCATCTCCTCGAGCGGGCGCCGGTTCGGCCTGGCGAGCTCGGCCTACCCACCGCCTCCGGACCTGCTGGCGCGGGCCCGGACGGTCGACGAGACGCGCGAGGTCACGGTCGAGATCGCCGGCTACGGCGCCGGCCGGCTCGCGTTCAACACGCTCTAGGAGGGGTGGCATGGCGGCGAGACCGACGGCGGGGGAGCTGCGAGAGGCGCTGGCCGCGGCGGCGGTGGAGGCGGACTCCGAAGACGCGAGCTCGCTGCGCGCGGTGCGCCGCGCCCTGGCGGCGGCTCGGGAGGCGGGGGCGCTCTCCGGCGCGCTCGCCGACGAGGCGACCGAGCTCGAGGTGGCGATCGAGGGCGACCACGCCGCCGAGGCCCTCCGCCGCCTGACGGAGCTGCTCGGCGACGACGGCGAGAGCCGGGTGCCCGCGCCCGCCCAGGCCGGCGCCGCCGGCGCGACCCGCGACCCCGAGACCGTCGAGCTGATCGGCGACTTCCTCGAGGAGTCGACCGAGGGGCTGAACCGGGCCGACGAGATGCTGCTCGGCATCGAGCGGAACGGGCCGGACGCGGACAAGACCCACGCCCTCTTCCGGGTCTTCCACACCATCAAGGGCGTGGCCGGCTTCCTCGAGCTGGCGGAGATCGTCTCCCTCGCCCACCAGACCGAGAACCTGCTCAACCACGTGCGGGACGGGCGCCTGGCCCTGGCCGGCCCGGCCTTCGAGGTGGTGTTCGAGGCCACCGCGCTCCTGCGCCGGCTCCTCGAGGAGCTGCGCCGGGCGGTCGACGCCGGGACGGCGCTGGTGTCGAGCCCGGAGGTGCCCCGCCTGGTGGCCCGCCTCCAGGTGGTCTCCGCGCCGGCCGAGGCGGCCGAGGCCGAGGGCCAGGTCGCCGCCCAGCCCGAGGTGCCCGCCGCCGCGCCCGAGCCGGTCGCGCGGATCGGGCCCGAGTACAAGGTCCGGGCCCCGGTCGCGCCCGCCCCCGCCCCCTCGGACGCTCCCTCCGCCCCCGCTCCTTCCGCGGAGGGCGCCCCGGCCGCCGACGGGGCCCCGGGCGCCACCGGGCAGGCGCAGCTGCGCGAGACGGTCAAGGTGGACCTCGAGCGCGTCGACTCGATGGTGGAGATGATCGGCGAGCTGATCATCGTGGAGTCGATGGTGGTGCACGCCCCCGAGCTGGCCCGCCTCGGCTCCCTGCGGCTGCGCAACTACCTGAACCAGCTCACCAAGATCAGCCGCGACCTGCAGAACGTGGCCATGCGCATGCGGATGGTGCCGGTCCGCGGCGTGTTCCAGAAGATGGCGCGCCTGGTCCGCGAGCTCTCGCGCAAGACCGGCAAGGACGTGGTCCTGGAGTTCTCCGGGGAGGACACGGAGATGGACCGGAGCATGGTGGAGCGGATCGAGGATCCCCTCGTCCACCTGGTCCGCAACTCCATGGACCACGGGATCGAGGCGGTGCCCGAGCGGAAGAAGGGGGGCAAGCCGGCGCGGGCCACCGTCCGCCTCTCCGCCTACCACGAGGGCGGCTCGATCGTGGTGGAGCTGGGGGACGACGGCCGGGGGCTGCAGCGCGAGAAGATCCTCGCCAAGGCCCGGGAGAAGGGGCTGGTGGAGGGCGGCCACGACCTGTCCGACGCCGAGGTCCAGGCCCTCATCTTCCTCCCCGGCTTCTCCACCGCCGCCAAGGTGACCGAGATCTCCGGGCGCGGCGTGGGGATGGACGTGGTGAAGCGGAACATCGAGGGGATGCGGGGCCGGGTGACCGTCTCCTCCCGGCCCGGGGAGGGCACCACCTTTCGCATGGTCCTGCCGCTCACCCTCGCGATCATCGACGGGATGCTGGTGGCCTGCGGGAAGGAGAAGTACATCGTCCCCAGCCTCTCCATCGTCGAGTCGCTGCGCCCCACCGCCGAGATGATCTCGCGGGCGGCGGGGCGGGGCGAGATCATCAACGTCCGCGGGGAGATCCTGACGCTCCTCCGGCTCCACCGCCTGCTGGAGATGGCCGGCCCGGAGCGCGACCCCACCGACGCCCATGTGGTGGTGGTGGAGGGGATGGGCAAGAAGGTCGGCCTGGTGGTCGACGACGTCCTCACCCAGCAGCAGGTGGTGATCAAGCCGATCGCCGGAGGGCTGGGCGAGACGGACTTCCTCTCCGGGGCGGCGATCCTCTCCGACGGCCGGGTGGGGCTGATCCTGAACGTAGACAAGCTTGCCAGCCTGGCCACCCGGCCCCAGCGGCGCGAGGTCGCGGTCGGCTAGCCCATGGAGCAGGAGACCTTCCAGGCCTTCCAGCAGATCGCCTACCGCAAGGCGGGCATCTTCCTGCGCCCGGGAAAGGCGGCCCTGGTCCAGGCGCGGCTCGCCAAGCGGCTGCGGGAGCTCGGGCTGGGCAGCGAGCGCGAGTACCTGCACCGGCTTCAGGCCGACGAGGGGGACGAGCTGGTGGTCTTCCTCGACTCGATCTCCACCAACTTCACCAAGTTCTTCCGGGAGCCGGACCACTTCCAGACCCTCCAGGAATGGGCCCGCGCCGGGCTCGCCGCCGGGCAGCGCCGCTTCCGCTTCTGGTGCGCCGGCTGCTCCTCCGGGGAGGAGCCCTATACCGCCGCGATGGTGCTGGACGGCGTGCTCGAGGGGCGGGACTGGAAGATCCTGGCCACCGACATCTCCACACGCGTCCTCACCCGGGCGGCCACCGCCGTCTACGGGGAGGAGGAGCTGGAGCCGATCCCCGCCTCCTACCGCTCCCGGTACCTGGAGCCGGCCGCGCCGGACGGGACGGGGGCCGCGCGGCAGGCCATCTGCCGGCGGCTGCGGGAGCGGATCGTGTTCCGTCGCCTCAACCTGGCCGTCCACCCCTATCCCATGAGCGGGCCGCTGGACGCGGTCTTCTGCCGGAACGTCATGATCTACTTCGATCGGCCCATGCGCGCCGGGCTGGTGGGGGAGATCGAGCGGCTCCTCCACCCCGGTGCCCCCCTCTTCATCGGCCATTCCGAGACCTTGAACGGGATCACCACGCGCCTGCGGGCCGAGCGCCCGTCGGTCTATCGCCAGCCCGAGGAGGCCCGGTGAACCTGGTCACGGTCGGGATCGGCGGGCTGGAGGTCACCGGGGACCGGTCGGCGGTCCTCATCACCCACGGCCTCGGCTCCTGCATCGCCGTGATTGCGTACGATCCGTTCCGGAAGGTCGGAGGTATGCTCCACTTCCAGCTGCCCACCTCCACGCTGTCGCCGGAGCGGGCCAGGGAGTCGCCGGGGACCTTCGCCGACACCGGCATCCCCATGCTCTTCGAGAGGATGTACGCCCTCGGGTGCCGGAAGCCCGACATCATCGTGAAGGCGGCGGGGGGCGGGAACTTTCACGGGGATAGCGGTACCTTCGACATCGGGAAGCGGAACCACACGATGATGCGGAAGATCTTCTGGAAGGCCCAGGTGCTGGTGAGGGCGGAGGACGTGGGCGGCAGCCGCTCACGGACCGCGCGCCTGTTCGTGGACAGCGGCAACGTCACGATCCAGTCCGGGTCGGAGGTGGCGCCGCTATGAGCGCGGAGCAGGGCCAGGGCAGGGAGGGCAAGATGGGACTCCAGATGCTGGTCGTCGACGACTCGCCGGTGACCCGGAAGATGGTCCGGCGGGCGATCGGCCTCTGCGGGCTCGAGGTGGCCGAGGTGCACGAGGCGGGCAACGGGGCCGAGGCCCTGACGCAGCTGGCCTCGCACCGGGTCGATCTCGTCCTGGCGGACATCAACATGCCGGTGATGAACGGGGTGGAGCTGGTGGAGCGGATGGCCCGGGATCCGGGCCTGGCCGCCATCCCGGTGGTGATCGTGGCCACGCCCATGAGCGAGGAGCGCGTCGAGCGGCTCCTCGACACCGGGGCCCGCGCCTACCTCGCCAAGCCGTTCCGCCCGGAGGCCCTGCGCGACGTGGTGGTCCAGATCCTGGGCCCCAAGGGGGCGGTCCATGTCTGAGCCCACGTCCGAGCTGCTCTCGAACGTGCTCGGCGAGGTCCTCCAGGACGCGGCCTTCGTGTTCGCCGAGCCCGCCGAGGACGAGATCACCTTCGAGGGCGAGGTCCTCCGCTCCACCATCGCCTTCGAGTCGGTCCGCGGCGGGGCCCTCCGGCTGGTCACGCCCACCCGGGTGGCGGCGGAGATCGCCGCCAACATGCTGGGGATCGATCCGTCCGACCCGGAGGCCGAGAGCCAGGGGCGCGCCGCCGTGTCCGAGATCCTGAACGTGATCGGGGGCGCCTTCATCACCCGCTACTTCGGCACCCAGGTACCCAGCCAGCTCGGCCTCCCGGTCACGGACCTGGTGGCGACGCCGCTCCCGGTGGCGCGCCGGACCTGCGCCGCCGCCATGCGCCTGGAGAGCGGGGAGCCGGTGCTGCTCGAGCTGGATCTCGAGGAGGGGCCGGCGGCCTAGACGGGAGCGCGATCGGCAAACGGGGCGTCCTGGTCGCGCCGGCGCCCGCTGCCGCTGCCGAGGGGTCGTCTGGCGGCGGTTTGGCTGGACGGGTGAACGGGCCCCGGCGGTCGGCCGACGGGCCGTCCTCGATGACTACGCCTCGCGGGCCGCCTCGTCCGCGGCGCGGAGCAGCTCCGGCGCCAGCCGGTCGAGGGGCAGGATCCGCTCGACCGCGCCCAGGTCCGCGGCCACCTTGGGCATCCCGTAGACCACGCAGGTGGCCTCGTCCTGGGCCAGCGTGCGGGCGCCGGCCTCGCGCATGGCGAGCAGCCCCTGGGCGCCGTCCCCGCCCATCCCGGTGAGGATCACCCCGACGGCGTTCCGGCCGGCCGCCTTGGCCACCGAGCGGAACATCACGTCGACCGAGGGCCGGTGGCGGTTCACGCGCGGCCCGTCCTTGACCTCGACGAGGTAGCGGGCGCCGGAGCGCCGGACCAGCATGTGGCGGTTGCCCGGGGCGACCAGCACCGTCCCGGGGACGATCGACTCGCCGCCCTGTGCCTCGCGGCAGTCGAGGCGAGAGGCCTCCTTGAGCCGGGTGGCGAAGAACCGGGTGAAGAGCTCCGGCATGTGCTGGGTGATGACCATCCCCGGGGCGTTGGCCGGGAGGGAGCGCAGGATCCGCTCGATCGCCACCGTCCCCCCGGTCGAGGCGCCGATCGCGACCACCTGGTTGGTGGTCCGGGTCAGGGCGCGGTCGGCCGGGGGCGGCGGAGGAGGCGTGGCGGCGTCGGGCGGGCGGCGGATGCCGGCGGCGGCCGCCTCCTTCACCCGTTCCACCAGGTCGGCGGTCATGTCGCCGACCGAGTAGGCCGCGCCCGGCTTGCAGAGGACGTCGCAGGCGCCGGCGGCGAGCGCCTCCATCGCCAGGGCGCCGCCCTTGGGCGTCAGCGAGGAGACCACGATCACCGGCGTGGGGCGGTACCGCATGATCCGGTGGAGGAAGGTGATGCCGTCCATGCGCGGCATCTCCACGTCCAGGGTGATGACGTCGGGCTCCTTCTCCACGATCAGATCGCGCGCCACGTAGGGGTCGGGCGCGGTGCCCACCACCACCAGCGAGGGGTCCTTGGAGAGCTCCTGCTGGAAGACGCTCCGCACCACGGCGGAGTCGTCCACCACGAGCACCTTGACCTTGCCCGGCGCCGCCTCCCCGGCCGCCATGCCTCACCCCCGGCGCTGCCCGGACCGGTCCACGGCTAGCCCTGGGCCGGCGCCGGCTCG
>DATKAL010000079.1:0-3734 GCA_035498135.1 Anaeromyxobacter sp. | reverse complement strand
GACGAGGTTCCCGGGCAACCGGGGCCCTAGAGGAATGTTCACCACCCCGGGGGGTGGGGGGAAACCCTCGCTTCCTCGGGGTACAGAACTCGGCTTACAGGGCCACTCCGGCGCTTTTCATTCAGGGCTGCACGGCGATGCGCGCGAGGAGCACGCGGTCGCTGTCGGTCCGCACCGCCTGGGCATTCCGCACGGGGAGGCGGGCGTCGGTGCGCGGAAGCCAGAAGCCCACCCAGAGGTCCATCGCCCGCTGCTGCGAGCCCGGGGGGAGCTGGATGTTGAAGGTGTCCTCGACCACCTCTCCCGGACGCCAGCTGCTCGTCGGTCGGCGGCCCTCGGCCGGTTGGTGGTCGAAGTTGGCCCGCGCCGCGCGCCCCTCCGGGTCCTCGGCGTGGACGAAGACCTGCCAGTTCTCCGACAGCGGCTCCAGCACCCGGAAGTAGAGCTTCACCTGGGTGACGTCGCCGGGGACGAGCGCGCCGGGGGTGAACGTCGCGCCCACCAGCTCCACCTTGCCGTCGAAGTTGGCGCCGCTCTTCACCATCCCCGGACGGACGCCGGGGCGCGCCGCGGTGGCCCCGGCCGGAGCCGCCTTGTCGCCGCCCGGCGCCTCCACGATGCACCCCAGGGCCAGGGCGGCGACGAGCAGGAGCGGCGCAGGGGGACGCCACGGGAAATGGTTCATCGCCACGGCTCGATGGAATAGGCGCTCGGCGCTGCAACCGCCAGCGTCTTGTTGTATTGCCAGGCGCCCCGATGCCGGCCCCTCCCCTCCTCGCCCTCGTCGATCCGAGCCTGCTCGGACTGGAGCCGGGGCTGCTCCTCGCCCTGGGCGGAGGCGCCCTGCTCCTGCTCGGGCTCTCGGCCGTCGCCTGGCGGCGAGCCCGGGCCCAGAAAGACGCCCGGGCCCCGCCCGCGGCTCTCGCGCCCGAGGCTGGGCCCCTCCCGGCCCGTCCACCGGGCGAGGAGGAGGTGCGACGTCGCTCGGAGGCTGCGCTTCTCCGGGAGCGCGCCCAGGTCCTCTCCGCCGAACGGACGGCCCGGGCCGCCGAGGCGGGCCGCACCGCCGACCCCGCAGAGCGCGACCGGCTCGAGGCCGAGGCCCGCGGACTCAAGGAACAGCAGGAGGAGGCCAAGCGCGCCGCCTACCGGGCGGAAAAGGCCGCCGAGCAACGGGCCCGGGCGCGGCGGGCGGAGGAGGAGGCGGAGGCGACGCGCAGGGAGGAGGCGGCGCGCCAGCGGGAGCGCGCCGAGGCCGCGGCGCACGCCCAAGGAGAGGCCGACGCGCGCACGGCGCGAGTCCGGGCCGAGGCCGGCCAGACGCTGGCCGCGGGGCTGGAGCGGACACGTGCCCAGGGCTTCGTCGCCAGGCTGAACGCCGTGCTCGGTGGCGGCCGGAAGGTCGATGCCGTGGTGCTGGGCGAGCTCGAGGAGGCGCTGTTCAGCGCCGACATCGGGGTCCGCACCGCGGCTCGCCTCCTGGAGCTGGCCAGGGAGCGCGCCCGGGGAAGCGACCTCGCCGATGCGGTCCGGCTCAAGGCGCTCATCGAGGCCGAGGTGGCTCGCATCGTCGACCTCCCCGCCGCCCGGTCCCTGGAGGGCGGAGGCCCGCCTCACGTGGTGATGGTGGTGGGGGTGAATGGAGCGGGAAAGACGACCACCATCGGCAAGCTCGCCGCCCGGCTCACCGGCGCCGGCAAGCGGGTGGTGCTCGCCGCCGGCGACACCTTCCGTGCCGCGGCCACCGAGCAGCTCGAGGTGTGGGCGGAGCGGGCCGGCGCCACGCTGGTGAAGGGGGCCGAGGGCTCCGACCCCGGCGCGGTGGCCTACGACGCGGTGAAGCAGGCGGTGGCCACCGGAGCGGACGTGGTGCTGGCCGACACCGCCGGGCGGCTCCACACCAAGGTCCCGCTCATCGAGGAGCTGCAGAAGATTCGCCGCGTGCTGGGCAAGGCGCTTCCCGGCGCCCCGCACGAGGTGCTCCTCGTGCTCGACGCCACGGTGGGCCAGAACGCCATCGCCCAGGCGAAGCAGTTCCAGGAGGCGGTGGGGGTGACCTCGCTCGCGCTGGCCAAGCTGGACGGAACGGCGAAGGGCGGCGTCATCATCGGCATCGCCGATGAGCTGAAGCTCCCCGTCTCCTGGGTGGGGGTGGGCGAGAAGGTGTCCGACCTCAGGCGCTTTTCCCCGCGCGAGTTCGTCGAGGCGCTGTTCCGGGCCTGAGCCGCAGGGGCCACGCCGGGGAGTCAGTGCTCGATCTCCCGGAGCAGCTTCTGCAGCTCGGCCTCGGAGGGAACCCCGGGGAGCGCTGCGGCGTCCGCCCCGCCCAGGTCCTCGTCGCCGTGGGCCTCCGACCACCACCTTCGCTGGAGCTGGCGGAGCGCCTGTGCCTGGGCCGGATGGCGCTCGGCCAGGAAGGCGGTGAAGCTGGTCGCGTCCGCCCAGCCCCAGCGGTGCGCGTCGACGTAGCCGCGGAGGTCGGCGAGGAAGGCGGCGTCCCCGACCAGGGCCCGCTGCCGGGCGTGGAGCCCGGGCGCCTTGCCGTAGACCAGCGCCGCGTAGGTCAGCTCGTCGGGGAAGGACGAGGTGGGACGGTCTGCGGCGGCGTCCGTGCCTCCCAGCGCCCGCCAGAGGCGGTAGCTCCCCGAGACTTGCATCCCGTCGATGGCCCTGGCCGCGGCCGCCCCGTCCAGCCACTCCACGGCGAGGAGCGCCACCGCTTGGGCCAGGGCCTCGTCCGCCACCGGCGCGGCGATGGGGTCCGACCCGACCAGGCCGGGGAACCACTGGTGGGCCAGCTCGTGGGCGAGGGCGAACTCCACCAGCGAGCCGAGCGCCTCGCTCGAGCCCGCCGGGAGCTCGACCCCGGAGAGTCCGAGGGCCTTCCCGGGGTTCTCCGCCAGCTGGAGGAGCGGCGTGGACACGGTGACCAGCCCGGGAAACTCCATTCCCCCCGCCCCCCCGGTGAGCGGGGCAGCCACCACCCGGAGCGTGCGGTAGGGCGTCGGGCCGAGCCGCCGCTCCAGGGCGGAGAGGATTTCCGCCGCCTGCGCGAGGAGCCGCTCTCCGGCGCGCCCCAGGCCGTCGGGAAAGGAGCTCTCCAGGACGACGCCCCCCACCTCGCGACGCGCCATCCTCTGCCCGCGGGTGACGAGGAGCACCGCATCGCGCGTGGCGGCGATGCCGAAGCGGAAGCGGGTGCCGCCGCCCGCCGCCGGCGTCTCGCCCAGCGCCTCCCCGGCGGAGACGGCGCGCCAGCCGCGCGGAACGGTGACCGAGAGCAGAACGTTGGCCGGGTCGTAGAGGGCCAGGTCCCCGATGCCGCTCGGGCCCGCCCCGCGCGTTCCGTCCGGGCGGCTGAGCGGCGGGCGGGGCAGGATTCCCACCAGGCTCACCACGTCGTCCTGCGCGGAGAAGGCGCCGTGGTCCGTCCGCTCACCTGTCCCGGAGAGGGTCAGCGACGAGAGGAGCGAGCCTCCGCCCGGGGCGCGGGGGACGCGGGCCTGGAGCTGGAGCTCGAGCTTCAGCCGCTCCCCGGCGCCGACCGGGCGGGGGAGCTCGACCCGGACCAGGTCCTCGGCCGCGGCGCCAAGGGCGGCCGGTTCGCCGTTGACCCGCGGCTGGTGCAGCCGGACGAGCGACTGGCCGAAGGCATTCGGGGTGAGGCGGAGCTCGACGGCGGCCGTGGGACGGGTGGTCGTCCAGGTGAGCGCCACCGTCCCCCGAACGTCGCG
>DATKAL010000078.1:0-11629 GCA_035498135.1 Anaeromyxobacter sp. | reverse complement strand
CTCCTTCTCGGCGTCGGCGACGATCAGCGTCCCCTTCCCCTCGCGCAGCGCGGTCTCCACCGAGTCGGTGAGGCGCGGCCGGATCCCCTCCTTCACCACCAGCCGGTCGACCACCAGCTCGATGTCGTGCTTCAGCTTCTTGTCCAGCGCCAGCCGCTCGGTGAGCTGGTGGATCATCCCGTCCACCCGGACCCGGGCGAAGCCGCGCTTCTGGACGTCGCCGAGGAGCTCCCGGTACTCGCCCTTGCGGTCCTGCACGAGCGGGGCGAGCACCAGGATCCGCGACCCCTCGGGCAGCTCGAGGATCGACTCCACGATCTGCTGGGCGGTCTGCTTCCCCACCCGGCGCCCGCAGGACGGGCAGTGCTGCACGCCGATGGAGGCGTAGAGGACGCGAAGGTAGTCGTGGACCTCGGTGATCGTCCCCACCGTCGAGCGGGGGTTGTTGGAGGCCGCCTTCTGCTCGATGGAGATGGTGGGGGAGAGCCCGCGGATCGTGTCGTACTTGGGCTTCTCCATCTGCCCGAGGAACTGCCGGGCGTAGGAGGAGAGCGACTCGACGTAGCGGCGCTGCCCCTCCGCGTAGAGGGTATCGAAGGCGAGCGACGACTTCCCCGATCCCGAGACCCCGGTGAAGACCACCAGCCGCTTCTTCGGGATCTCGAGGTCGACGGACTTGAGGTTGTGCTCGCGGGCCCCCTTGACGGTGATGACCTCGGGCTCGCTCATGGAAGGCGTTTCTTAACGGAACCCTCCGACGTTGGCCAGCGGAGGGGGGAAGGTGGTAGGACCGGAGGGGTGCGGCCGGGAGAGCATCCGGAGGAGCGGCGGGCGCGCGCCCGGCGGCGGGCGCGCCTCCTGCTCTTCGCCTCCGCCGGACTCTTCGGGCTCTCCGCGTCGCTCGCCAAGCTCGCGGCCGAGCGCGGGATGGGCGGGGGGCCGCTCACCCTGGTCCGGTTCTCGCTCGGGCTGACCTTCGTGGCGACCCTGTTCCGCCTGCGCCCCGGGACGTTCCGGCCGGTCCGCCGCTGGCTGCTGGTCTCCCGGGGGCTCTTCGGCGGTGCCTCCGCCCTCCTCTACTTCCTGGCGATCGCCCGGATCCCGGCCGGCGAGGCCACCCTCCTCAACAACACCTTCCCGATCTGGGCGGTCCTCCTCTCCTTCCTGGTCCTCGACGAGCGCCCCACCCTGCACCTGGCGCTGGCGCTCGCGGTGGCCAGCGCCGGGGTCTACCTGGTGCTGGGCGGAGGGGCGCTCGCCTTCGGCCTCGGGGTGGGTGCCCTGCTCGGCCTCGCCTCGGGCGTCCTGGGAGGCGTGGCGGTCACCAGCATCCGGGCGCTCCGGGGCACCGACAACGCCCCGACCATCTTCTTCGCCTTCTCGGTGGGCGGCTTCCTGCTGTCGCTCCCCTTCGCGGCCGGGCCCTGGCCGGCCACGCCGTGGGGCTGGGCGGCGGCGCTCGGGGTGGGGGTGGCGAGCTTCCTCGCCCAGCTCTCCATGACCGAGGCCTACGGCGCCCTCTCGGTGGCCGAGGCGGCGCTCTGGCACCAGCTCACCCCCATCGCCAGCTACCTGTGGGCCCTGGGGGTGAACGGGGAGCGGGTCGGCTGGGCCACGGCGGTGGGCGTGCTCCTGGGCGTGGCCGGGATCTTCTACGGCAGCGTCCTCGGCCACGCGCCCCGGGAGGCCCGCTCGCCCGAGGCCGCCCTGGCCGCCGGCCTGCCCGCCGAGGAGCCGTAGGGGTGCCGGCCACGGCCCGCGCGCGGCTCCTGGCTCGCCTGGAGCTGCTCGGAGCGGCGCTCGCCTTCGGGCTGATGGCGGTCCTGGCGCGGCGGCTCTCCCGGGGGCCGGCGGCGTTCGGGGCCGGGCAGCTCACCGTGATCCGGTTCGTGGTCGGGGCGGCGGTCTCGCTCGCCGCCTTCCGCCTCCGCCCCGGCCTCTACCGGCCGCACAACCGCCGCCTGCTCTGGACCCGGGGGCTCTCCGGCGGGATCGTGGTGGTCCTCTACTTCCTCGCCCTGGCCCGGATCCCGGCCGGCGAGGCAGGGATGCTCTACAACCTCTTCCCGGTGATCGCCACCGCTCTGAGCGTGCGCGCGTTCGGGGAGCGGCCCACCGTCCACCTGGTCCTGGCGCTCCTCGTCGCCACCCTGGGGGTGGTCCTGGTGCTGGGGAACGGCTCGCTCCGGCTCGGGCTCGGGGCGGGCGAGGCCCTGGCGGTGGGGGCGGCGGTCTTCGCCGCCGTCTCGGCGGTGGTGATCCGGGCGATGCGCGTCACCGACAACGCCCCCACGATCTTCTTCTACTTCTGCCTGGGCGGGCTCCCGGTGGCGCTCCCCTTCGCGCTCTCCCCCTGGCCGGCGAACCCGGCCGCCTGGGCGGTGGCGGGGGTGATGGGGCTCTCCGCCTACGCCGCCCAGGTGCTCATGACCGAGGCCTACGGGGCGCTCTCGGTGGGCGAGGCGGCGGTCTGGCTCCAGCTGACCCCCCTGGCGCAGTATGCCCTGGCGGCCCTGCTGCTCGGGGAGGCCGTGACCGGGGCCGGGGCGCTCGGGATGGTGGTGGGGATCGCCGGGGTCGCCTACGGCACCACCCTCGGGCACCGGCCGCCGGGAGGAGCGAGGACATGACCGAGGCGCTGGTGGTGCTGGTGAGCGCCCCCACCGCGGAGAAGGCGGCGGAGCTGGCGCGGGCCCTGGTGGAGGAGCGGCTGGCCGCCTGCGGGAACGTGGTGCCGGGCCTCCGCTCCATCTACCGCTGGGAGGGGAAGGTGCACGACGAGGCGGAGGCCCTCCTCCTCCTCAAGACCACCCGGAGCCGGCTCGAGCGGCTGCGCGAGCGGATCCTCGCCCTCCACCCGTACCAGGTGCCGGAGGTGCTGGCGCTGCCGGTGGAGGCGGGGTCGGAGGCCTACCTGGCCTGGCTCGCCGCCCAGACCGCCTGAGGGCCGCCCTCACTTCTTCCGGAAGAGGGCCTCGAGCGCGTCGCGGGGGTCCTCGGCCTGGGTCGGGGCGTCGCCGAAGAGCGCCCCGAGGGCGTTGCGGGCGGCGTCGGAGCGCCCCCGCCGGCGGGGGGCGCCGTCGCCGAGCTGGAACAGGTCGCAGGCGTTGGACGAGTCCTTGTCCACCACGTGCTCGGCGTGGGGCTCGCGGCACTGGTGCGCGGCCGACTCGTCGTAGTGCTTGCAGTTGATGCAGCGGTGGAGGTCGGCGTCGCACTCCGGGCAGGTGCTCCGCCGGCCCACCGGGCCGTCGATCCGGAGCACCGCGCCGCAGCCGTAGCAGCTCGTGGCCATGGCGGTATCATAGCCGGGACGCGCCCCTCCCTCATGCGGAAGCCCATCCCCTACGGCCGCTTCCTGCTCCTCGAGCGCATCGCGATCGGAGGGATGGCGGAGGTGTACGCCGCCATCCGCCGGGACGACCCGGCCGGCCGGCTGCTGGCGGTGAAGCGGATCCTGCCGACCCTGGCCGAGGACGCCGAGTTCATCACCATGTTCCTCGACGAGGCCCGCCTCGTGGTGCAGCTCGACCACCCCGGGATCGTGGCCATCCACGAGCTGGGCAAGCTCGGGGAGGGCTACTACATCGCCATGGACTACGTGGCGGGCCGGGACCTGCGCGCCCTCCTCGACCGGCTCCGGGGAGCGGGCGAGCGCCTCCCCGTCCCCCTCGCCGCCCTGATCGCCGCCCGCGTGGCGGATGCCCTCGACCACGCCCACCGGAAGCGGGACGCGCGCGGCGACGAGCTCCGCATCGTCCACCGCGACGTCTCCCCGGCCAACGTCCTGCTCGCCTTCGACGGCTCGCAGCGGATCATCGACTTCGGGATCGCCCAGGCGGCGCTTCGCACCCGGCGCCAGGATACCGTGCTGCGCGGGAAGTTCGGCTACATGAGCCCGGAGATGGTCAGGGGGCTGCCGGTCGACCGGCGCTCCGACGTCTTCGCCCTCGGGGCGGTGCTGCACGAGATGCTCACCGGGCAGAAGGTCTTCCGGGGGCGCTCGGAGCTGGCGGTGCTCGAGCGGGTGCGGAGCGCGGAGGTGGCGCCGCCCTCGGCGCAGCGCCCAGGGCTCCCCGCCGGCCTGGACGAGGTGGTGCTCCGCGCCCTGGCCCGCGAGCCGGAAGCCCGCTTCCCCTGGGCGAGCGAGCTGGCGGAGGCCCTCCGCCCCTTCGCCTGGGGCGCCGATCCCCCGGCCCTCGCCCGGCTCATGGCCACCACCTTCCCCGGCGAGCTCCGGGCCGAGCTGGACCGGATCGAGCGGGCCCGCGCCCAGCCGGCGCCCGCCGCCGCCGCGAGCCGCGAGCCGACCCAGGTCTTCCCGCTGACCCCCGGGGAGCCCCCGGCCCCGGACCCCGCCCCGGCCTCCCCCAGGGTCACCCCGCCGCCCGCCCCGCCGTCGGTGGAGCCCACCCTCCCGCGGTCCCCGCCGCCCCGCCGGACGGGGGCGGTCGGGCGCGCCGGCGTCGCCGCCGGCGTCGCCGCGGCCGCGGGGGCGATCGCCGCTGCGCTGGTCCTGGGCGCTTCGCGCCACGACCCGCCGGACCACCCGCCGCTCGCCTTCGCGCCGCCCGCCCCGGTCCAGGCGGCCGCGCTCCCCGCGGGCGCCGGCCGGTTGCTGGTCCAGGTCCGCACCGCCGCCACCCTCTACGTGGACGGCGCCGCGCATCCCCCGGCGCTCTACGTGGGCGAGGTGCGGACGGTGACCCTCCCCCAGGGAGAGCACCGGGTCGAGCTCCGGACGGAGGATGGGCGCCGCGCCGCCGCCACCGTGCAGATCCGGGCAGGCGAGAGCGCGGAGCTCCTCGGCGTCGACGTGCAGTGAGGGGCCCGGCCGCCCCGGGCGCTCAGGCCCGGAGGGCCATCTCCAGCGCGCCGAGGAGCTCGTCGCCGTGGGCCGGGCTCTCGGCCAGGTCGGCGGAGAGCACCGCCACGGTCTCGACGTCGAGCCGGATCCGCTCCCAGTCCTCGGGCGGGACGGCGAGGAAGGCGTCGACGATCCGCGGATCGAACTGCGTCCCGCGGCAGCGCACGATCTCCTCCTCCGCCTCCTGGAACGGCCGGGAGCGGCGGTAGGGCCGGTCGCTGGTGATCGCGTCCAGGGTGTCGACCACGTGGAAGATGCGGGCCCCGATGACGATGTCGTCGCCGCGCAGCGCCTTCGGGTAACCGGACCCGTCCCACTTCTCCTGGTGCTGGAGGACGATGGCGGAGGCCGGGCGGAGGTAGTCGACCCGCTGGAGGAGGGCCCACCCCAGCTCCGGGTGGCGCCGCATCTCGGTCCACTCCTCGCTGGTGAGGGGCCCGGGCTTGAGCAGCACCCGGTCGCGGACCCCGATCTTCCCGATGTCGTGGAGGAGGGCGCCGTGCTCGATCACCGTCAGGTCCGGCTCGGCGATCCCGAGCTGCTGCGCCAGCCGCCGGGCGTAGAGCGAGACCCGCCGCGAATGCCACTGGGTCTCGGCGTCCCGGTAGTCGAGGGCGGCGATCAGCCCCTCGAGCAGCGCCTGGGTGCGGTGCCGGACCATCTCCTCCAGCCGGAGGTTGATCTCCCGGAGCTGCCCGTTCTGCCGCTGTACCTCGGCGGTGAGCCGCTCGTTCTCCTGCCGGAGCCGGGCCGCCTCGGCCGCCTGGTGCACGGTGGCGAGGAGCTCCTGCTGGTGCCAGGGCTTCGAGATGATCCGGAAGACCTCGCCGGTGTTGACCGCCTGCAGCGCCACCCGGAAGTCCTCCGCCGCGGTGCAGAGGATCCGGACCGCCCCCGGCACCCGGGCCCGGGCCGCCTTGAGGAAGGAGACGCCGTCCATCGTCGGCATCATGTAGTCGGAGATCACCACCACCGGGGCGTCGGCCTCGAGGGCCGCCAGGGCCTCCTCGGGCCCGAGGTAGCAGCGGGGCTCGAAGCCGGCCGACTCCAGGATGCGCGAGAGGGCCCGGAGGATGAGCTCGTCGTCGTCGACGATCAGGACCCGATCGGCGGACATGGCCGGAGTAGAGCAGGCGCCCCGGGGCGGCGCAAGCCGTGGGGTCCTGGGAGGGCGCGCGCCGCGGGGTGCCTCCCTCGCGGCGCGCGCCGGGGCGGCGCAACCGCTCAGAAGCTCCCGAGGAACTCCTCGTTGGTGTCGAACTCGGAGAGCTTCTTGAGGAGGCGTTCCATCGCCTCCACCGGCTTCAGGGAGGCGAGGGCGCCGCGGAGCCGGCGGACCTTCTCGATCTCCTTCACCGAGAAGAGCTTCTCCTCCTTGCGGGTGCCGGTGGCGCCGATGTCGATGGCGGGGAAGATGCGGCGCTCGGCCAGCTGGCGCGAGAGCACGATCTCCATGTTCCCGGTCCCCTTGAACTCCTCGAAGATGACCTCGTCCATCCGCGACCCGGTGTCGATCAGGGCGGTGGCGATGATGGTGAGCGAACCGCCCTCCTCGGCCTTGCGGGCCGAGCCGAAGAGCCGCTTGGGGCGCTCCAGGGCGCGGGAGTCGACGCCGCCGGTCAGCGTCCGGCCGGAGGACTCCACCTCCTTGTTGTAGGCGCGCGAGAGGCGGGTGATCGAGTCGAGCAGGATCACCACGTCCTTGCCCCCCTCGACCAGGCGCTTGGAGCGCTCGAGCACCATCTCGGCCACGTGGATGTGCTCCTCGGTGGGGCGGTCGTTCGAGGAGCCGATCACCTCGCCCTTGATGTTGCGCTTCATGTCGGTGACCTCCTCGGGGCGCTCGTCCACGAGGAGGACCGTGAGGTGCACGTCGGGCCGGTTGGAGGTGATCGCCTGGGCGATCCGCTGCAGCATGATGGTCTTGCCGGCCTTGGGGGGCGAGGTGATGAGGCCGCGGGCGCCCAGGCCGATGGGGGCGATGAGGTCGAGCACCCGCCCGATCAGCTCGTCGGGCCGGGTCTCCATCACCAGCCGCTCGGTCGGGTCGGTGGCGGTGAGGTTGTGGAAGTGCGTCCGCCGCGCCACGGCGATGGGGTCGGTCCCCTCGAGCGTGTCGATCCGGGTCATGACGCGCTTCATGTTCCGGACGGCCGCCAGCCCCTTCACGTGCAGCCCGGGCTGGAGGTGGTTCCGGTCGACCATCCAGCGCGGGACCTCGACGTCGAAGGGCTGGGGGAGGTAGCTGCGCCGCGGGTCGCGGAGGTAGCCGTTGCCCTTCCCCTCGAACTGGAGCACGCCCTCGACCTCCTCGGTCACCTCGGGCTGCTGAGCGGCGCCGGGCTGCCCCTGCGCCGGGGCGCCGTTCTGGGCCGCGGCCGGGCCCGGCTGGCCGTTGGGGCCGGACTGGGGCGGTCCCCCGCCCGGGCCAGGCTGCTGGCCGCCACGACCCCGCCGCCCGCGGCGCCTGCGGCGCCGGCGCCCTGCGCCCTGGCCGGGCGCGCCGCCCGGCTGGCCCGGCTGGCCGGACTGCGCCTCCGCGCCTTCGGCCGGCGGCTGTCCGCCCTGCGACTGGGCCGGGGGGGTCTGCTGGGCCCCGCCCTCACCCGGGGTCGGGGTCTGCTCGTTCTCGCTCATGCTGTGTCTGCTCCGACCGCGGGACGGTCTCTCCCCCCAGCGGTCCCTTCTCGCGTCTGGATTCAGCGCTGCGCCCGGCCTGCCGGTCTCTCGGTGCGGTCCGGGCGCCGCCTCCCCCGATCCCGTCGCTGGCGCGCCGCGCGTGGATCGCGCAGCCTCAACTCACCGTCGCTGCCAGGGGCCGGTCGACCAGGGGTCGGTCTCCCCGCCGCCCTGGTCTTCTCTCACGGGCGGAGGCGAGACGCCCCCATGCATAGCAAAGATCCGCGGGAAGCGAAAGCTTCGTCGTGGCCCGGGCGGGTCCCGGCTCACCGGCCCGGCGCCGGGGGAGCCTCCACGGGGAGCCACTCCTCCGGCAGGGCCAGCACGGGGCCCAGCTCCGACAGCGCCGCCAGGGCGCGAAGCTCCGGGAGCGCGGACAGGAGCTCCGCCAGCACGGGCTCCGGGCGCTCCCCCACGAGCTCGGGGCCGAGCGCCGAGAGGGCGGCGGCCGGCCCGCCGCCCGCCCGCCGGATCTCGACCGGCGCGCCGGGGGGGAGCCTCGCCAGCTGGCGGGCGACGGCGAGGGCGTCGGTGAGCGAGCCCAGCCGGTCCACCAGCTTCCGGTCGAAGGCCTGCCGCCCGGTCCAGACCCGGCCCCCCGCGACCGCCTCGACCTCGGCGCGGGGGAGCTTCCGCCCCTCGGCCACCCGGTCGAGGAAGAGCGCGTAGAACGCCTGGATCTGCTTCTCCAGGGCGCCGCGCTCCGAGGGCGACCAGGGGCGGGCGAGCGAGGTGATCTGGGCGTTCTCCCCGCGGGTGAACGCCTCCCGGTGAACGGAGAGCTTCTCCATCAGGCCGGACAGGTCGGGCTTCACGGCGAAGACGCCGATCGAGCCGGTGAGGGTGGAGGGCTCGGCCACGATCGCGTCCGCTCCCGCCGCGACCAGGTAGCCGCCGCTCGCCGCCAGGTCGCCCATCGAGGCCACCACCGGCTTCCCCCGGCGCCGGGCGCGGGCCACCTCCCGCCAGATCAGGTCCGAGGCGAGCCCGTCCCCCCCGGGCGACTCCACCCGGAGGACGATCGCCCGCACCTCGCGGTCCTCGGCCGCGCTCCGGAGCTGGGCGGCGACGGTCTCCGCCCCGGCGATCCCGTCCACGCCGAGGAGCCCGCGCCGGCTCTTCCCCGGGGCGATCATGCCCTCCACCCGGACGATCTCGATCACCGGCGGACGCCCCCAGCGCTGGGCGGCGCGGAAGTCCGCCGGGTCGTAGCGGCCTCCCCCGTGTAGCGGCCGGCCGGCCAGCCCGCGCGCGAATCCCTCCAGCTCGTCCGGCCAGAGGGCCGCGTCCACCAGCCCGGCCGCCTTCGCCTCCTCGGCGGTGAAGAGCCCCTGGTCGACCAGGGCCCGTACGCGGTCGGGCGCGAGCCGCCGGTCCGCGGCCACGTCCCCCACGAACCGGTCGAAGACGTCGTCGAGGAGGGCGTTGGTCGCCTCCCGGGCCTCGGGGGAGGCGCCGCTGCGGACGAGCGGCTCGGTGGCGCTCTTGTACGCGCCCGCCTTCACCACCTCGAAGGCCACGCCGATCCGGGCCAGGGTGTCCTTGATGAAGAGCTGCGAGGAGGAGAGCCCGTTCACCAGGAGCGGCGCGCCCGGCGGCGCGGCCACGGCGGTGGCCGCGGTGGCGAGCCAGTACTCGCGCGTCCCCCCGCCGGTGAGGTACGCCACCACCGGCTTGCGCGCCCGGATCCGTCCGACGAGGGCCCGGAGCTCCTCCACCCGGCCGCCGCCCAGGGGGAGCCCGTCGATCCGGAGGAGGAGCGCGCCCACCGCCGGATCGTCGCGGACCTGGATCAGCCGCTCGACCAGGGCGCCGTAGGGATCCCGCTCCCCCACGGCGAGCAGCAGCGTGCGCCCCGGCGCGAGCTCGCGCGCCAGGTCCAGGGTCGGGAGCTCGTCCTCGGTGCGCGCCGCCAGGTAGCGGTCCTGCGAGAGGCGCGCCCCGGCCAGCCAGCCGGACCGCGAGGAGGTGGGGACGGCTCCGCCGGTGACCCCGGAGTGGGCCAGGTTCCAGCCCAGGGTGACGAAGTAGGCGGTCGGATCGCGCACGCCCCCGACATCGGCGACGGGGATCTGGACCCCGGCCCCGATCGCCAGGCCGGGCGGGGCCTCGAGGGCGGCGCCGAAGGCGAGGTGGGTCGAGCGGAAGCCCGACCCGCGGTCGTCGGCGAGCAGGTCGCCGGAGACCGTGAGCCGGTCCCGCAGGGCGCGCACCGCCAGGCCGAGGTCGTAGCGGAGCGGCAGGCGCTCGCCGTTCACGTAGGCGTCGTTCTGGAGCAGCGCCAGCGCCAGGGAGAGGCGGCGCACCGGGCGGAGGGTGAGGCCGAGGTCGTAGCCCCCCTGCCGGAGGCCGGGATCCGACGAGGCGGTCCAGTTCCACGCCACCCCGGCCTCGAAGGCGCGCCCGTCGCCGAGCGCCAGCCCGAGGCGGGTGCGCCGGTAGGAGGTCTCGCCCTGGCCGGGCCGCATCCACTCCTCGGAGAGGCCCAGGGCGAGCGGGCCGAGGGACCCGGCCGCCCAGACCCCGTCCGCCACGCTCCCCGGGGTGACCTGCCCCTCGTGGAAGTACTGGAGGGCGAGGGAGTCCACGAAGCCGATCCCGGCCGGGTTGGCGGCGAGCGCGGTCGGCTCCTCCGCCGCGGCCGCGCCCGGGACCGGCAGGGCGATGCCCTCCGGCAGCCCGCGGGCGCGATCGGTGGCGCTCCAGAGCTGGGCGCGGGCCGGGAAGGCGGCGGCGAGGAGGAGGGCCGCCGCGGCAGCGTTCACGGTGCGTGGCATGCTCGCCGATTCTACCGCCCGGGGCGCCGCGGGCCAGGGCCACGTGAGCCGCCCTCCCGTTGGGCCGCCGCCCTACTCGTTCCCCGCGTCCTCGACCGACCGCAGGTGCTCCTCGGCGAGCGGGATCAGGTTCCCGGCCCGGTACTCCTGGAAGACCTGGAGGATCTGCTCCTTGTGCGGCCGGACCTTCCCGAGCGGGCACTTCTCCCACTCCTTCACCGGCTCGTCGCAGTAGCCCGTCCGCTTGTCGCCGCACTTCGGCTGCAGGTGCGCCCCCAGCTCCGGGGCGACCTTCATCACCTCGCGCCGCATCAGGGCCACCATGTGGCGGATCTCCCACTGCGCGCGCCAGCACAGCCGGAGGTCGGCGATGTGGAGGAGCTCGACGAAGTTGACCATCACCTGGAAGTTGGTGGGCGTGGCGTTGGGGAGGACGAAGCGCGCGTCCTCCGCCGGGATCCCCTTCGCCAGGGCGAGCTCGTAGACCCGGGTGATCTCCTGCATCAGCCGGTCGTACTCGTCGGCCATGCCCGGGGTCTTCTCCCAGGTCTTGGGCATCACGTAGTCGAGCTTCTCCTGCTTGTAGCGGACGTAGCGCTGGCTCTGCTGCTCGAAGCTGATGCCGATCCGGTGGCGCACGAACTGGTGGGAGAGCGCCCGGGACACGCCCGAGATCCCGAACCAGAACACCACCTGCTCGAGGGGCGAGGCGTGCCCGGTCTTGAGCCGCTCCCGGATGAACTCCCGGATGGCTTCTCCCGCGATCCGGCCGTCCCGGATCTCCGACCAGACCTCGGCGGGCGTCTTGGGGGTGTAGCAGGTCCGGTAGGCCCCGTAGAGCTTCTGCAGGGGATCGCGGGCGTGGTCGATGAGCGTGACTTCGAGCGGCATGGTCGGCTCCGGGAGCGGGGGCGCATCTTAGCGCGGACGCCCGACAGGCGCCGCGCCGCCCGCCGGGGCCCGTGCTATGGAGGACCGCATGCCGGACCCCAAGCCCGCCGCGCAGTCGCGCATCGAGGTCGCCCACCTGGTGATGCCGAGCGACGCGAACCCCGGCGGCACCGCCTTCGGCGGGGTGGTGATGGCCTGGACCGACCTGGCCGCCAGCATGGCCGCCATGCGCCACGCCCGGGTGCCGGTGGTGACGGCCTCGATCGACCAGCTCTCCTTCCTGGCGCCGGTCCGGATCGGGCAGATCGCGCTCCTCACCGCCCAGGTGAACGCGGTCTTCGCCACCTCGATGGAGATCGGGGTGGAGGTGGTCACCGAGGACCCGGGGACCGGGGAGCGGCGCAAGTGCTGCGAC
>DATKAL010000077.1:0-4248 GCA_035498135.1 Anaeromyxobacter sp. | reverse complement strand
GGGCGCGAAGGTGCGGTCCTCGACGTCCTCCAGGATCCAGCCGTCGCCGTCCGGGCGCATCCGGCTGGCGTCGATCCGGCGCGCCAGGGTGAACCCGGGGCCGATCTCGAGCACGGTGACGTGCTCGAAGCCGCCGTCGGGGAGGTTCCCGCGCAGGCGGTAGATGCGCCGGCCGTCGTGGCCGCGGAACCACCGCTTCGGCTCGCGCGCCGCCAGGAAGCGGCGCAGGTCGCCCCCGCGCCCGAAGCGGACCGCGGCGATCTCCTCGGCCCGGGCGGCGGCCTCGACGCCCACCAGGTCGTGCAGCACCACCAGGGCCGCCCCGGCGAGGAGTGCGGTGAGGAGCACGGGCACCGCCAGCCGCCAGGGGCCGAGCCCCACCGAACGCATCGCGGTGTACTCCCGGGTGCTGCGGAAGGTGGAGGTGGCGATGGCGGCGCCGAGCAGGAGGGCGGCGGGCGCGATCTGGTAGACGACCACCGCCGCCTTGTAGGCGTAGAGGAGGAGGACGGTGGGGCCCCAGCCCGGGCCGGTGAAGCCGGCGGAGTTGTCGACGAAGTCCACCGCCAGGAAGATCCCGACCACTCCCCCGAGCGCCAGGAGGAAGGCGCCCAGGAAGCGCACGGCGACGTAGCGGGCGAGGATCACCGGACCGCCCCCGGGCCGCGGCGGTCGAGCTGCCAGAGCAGCGCCAGCCCCAGGGCGGCGAGCACCAGGTTGGGGAGCTGCAGGCCGGCGATGGCGGGCAGATCGCCCCGCTGGGCGAGCACCTCCGAGCCCCGGAGCAGGAGGTAGTGGAGGACGATCACGCCGAAGGTGGCGCCGATCCCGAAGGCCCGTCCGCCGCGCCGGGCGGCGCCGATGGGCACGGCCAGGATCGCGAGCGCCAGCACCACCAGCGGGGCGGAGATCCGCCGCCCGAGGACCGCCTCGTCGTGCCGCGCGTCCTCCAGCCGCCCGGCGGCCCGGTACGCCGCCACCCGGGCGAGCGCCTCCGGGACGGTCGCGTCCCGGGAGGTGCGGGAGAGGGAGTTGCGATCGGTGAGGGTGTCCCCCAGGGCGACCACCAGCTCGGCGGTCCGGAAGGTGGCGGCCGCGTAGTCGTCGGAGTCGAGCTGCTCGCGGTGGAGCTCGCCCTGCTCGAGGACGAGGCGCATGTCCTCCCCCTCCCCGACCGGCTCGAGCCGGCCCCGCCGGGCGAGCGCCAGCACCGGGGCGGCCGGGTTGGAGCGGTCGTGGATGAGGACGTTCTCCCAGCGCCCCTCCGCGGCCCGCTCCGCGTAGAGGGTGTAGCTCGGGATCTGGTCGTAGAAGGTCCCGGAGCGGACGTCGTTGGTGACGTTCCGCTTCACGATGTCGTTGAGCCGGAGGCGCCCGGCGCGCAGGGCGGCCGGCTCCACCGAGAGCGAGAGCCAGAGCCCCAGCGCCGCCACCCCGACCGAGAGCAGGAGCGGCACCCGCACCAGCCGGGCGGGGGAGAGCCCCGCCGCCCCCATCGCCACCACCTCGCGGTCCTCCGCCAGCCGCCCCACCCCGAGGACGGCGCCCAGGAGGAAGGCCACCGGGATCACCTGCCCGAGGAGCTGGGGCAGGACCGAGAGCGTCACCGCCCCGACGTCGAGGAGCGACACCCCCGAGCCGAAGAGGACGTCGGCCTGGGAGAGCAGCTGGGTGGCGAGCAGGATCTGGGTGAGGAAGAGGAGCCCGGCCGCGAAGGGGAGCAGGATCTCCTTCGCCAGGTAGCGGTCGAGCCGGCCCACCGCGCTGCTATTCCTTGGTCGCCAGACGGACCTGGAGGGCGGCGTCCTTGGCCAGGACCTCCTCGGCCATCTTCTGCCGCTGGGCCCGGACCCGGTCGGCCACCTCGGGATCGCTCCGGGCGATGATCCGGGCCGCCAGGAGCCCGGCGTTCCTCGCCCCCGCCTTCCCCACCGCCAGGGTCCCCACCGGCACGCCCGCCGGCATCTGGGCGGTGGCCAGCAGGGCGTCGAGCCCCATGAGATCGCTGGCGGCCAGCGGCACGCCGAGCACCGGCAGCTCGGTCTCGGCGGCGCAGACGCCGGCCAGGTGGGCGGCGGCGCCCGCCCCGCAGACGATCACCTGGATCCCCCGGCCCGCCGCCTCCCGCGCGAGCCGGCCGGTCCGCTCCGGGGTGCGGTGGGCGGAGGAGACGTGCACCTCGGAGGCGATGCCCATGCTGTCGAGGGCCTTCTTGGCCTCGGACATCACCTCCCAGTCCGAGTCCGAGCCCATGAGGATGAGGACCAGTGGCTGGCTCACGGCTTCTTCCCGATGTCCTTTCGGAGCTGCATGCCGCGGAAGGTGATCCGGGCGGCGGCGGCGTATGCCCGGGCGGCGGCGGCGTCGAGGTCCGGCCCGAGCGCGCAGACGGTGAGGACCCGCCCCCCGCTGGTCACCACCCGCCCGTCCGCGGCGCGGGAGGTCCCGGCGTGGAACACCTGCACGTCCTCGCCGAACGGGCCGTCCGCCCCCTCGATGGCGTCGCCCCGGGTGACCTCGCCGGGGTAGCCCTCGGCGGCCAGCACCACCCCGACCGCCGCCCGCGGATCGAAGGAGAGCGCGGTGCCGGAGAGGTCGCCGCGGGCCGCCGCCAGCAGGGCGGGGACCACGTCGCTCGCCATCCGGAGGAGGATGGGCTGGGTCTCCGGGTCGCCCAGGCGGGCGTTGAACTCGAGGACGCGGGGGCCGCGCCGGGTGAGCATCAGGCCGGCGTAGAGCGCCCCGCGGAACGGGCGCCCGCGGCGGGCCAGCTCGCGGACCGCGGGGAGGAGCACGTCCCGCTCCACCATCGCCGCCACCTCCGGGGTGACGTTCGGGGTGGGGGAGAAGGCGCCCATGCCGCCGGTGTTGGGGCCGCGGTCGCCGTCGAAGATCCGCTTGTGGTCCTGGGCGGCGGCCAGCAGCCGGACCCGCTCGCCGTCGGTGAAGGCGATGCAGCTCGCCTCCGGCCCCTCCAGCCGCTCCTCCACCACCACCCGCGCCCCGGCCTGGCCGTGGATCCGGTCCACCAGCATCGCCCGGAGCGCGCCCTCCGCCTCGGCGACGTCGCCGCAGACCACCACTCCCTTGCCCGCGGCGAGCCCGTCCGCCTTGACCACCACCCGGCCGTCGCGGGCGCGCGCCCAGGCGAGCGCCGGCGCCACCGCCTCGAAGGTCTCGGCCTCCGCGGTCGGGATCCGCGCCGCGCGCATCACGTCCTTGGCGAAGGCCTTGGAGCCCTCGATCTCGGCGGCGGCGGCGGTCGGGCCGAAGGCGGGCACCCCGTCCCGGGCGAGCCGGTCGACCAGCCCGGCCACCAGCGGCGCCTCCGGGCCCACCACCACCAGGTCGACGGCGTTCGCCTTCACCCAGGCGGCCAGGCCCTCGACGTCGGTGGCCGCCAGGGGGACGAGGGTGGCGAGCCGGGCGATGCCCGGGTTGCCGGGCGCGGCGAAGAGAGCCCGCACCAGCGGGCTCCTCGAGATCTTCCAGGCGAGGGCGTGCTCTCGGCCGCCCGATCCGACGACGAGGACGCGCATGAGATTGCGGGCTTATACCACGCCGCGGCGCGGGCGGTCAGGGGCGCCCGGCGGAGGCGTCCAGGGCGAGGAGCGCGCCCCGCGCCGCGGTCAGCCCCGGCTCCTCCCGCAGGAGGGCGGCGAGCCCGTCCCGGGCCGCGGCCACCTCCCCCCGGCGCGCCAGGAGCGCCGCCAGGGCGAGGCGGGCGGTGGCCAGGTCGGGGACGTCCTCGAGGGCGGCCCGGTGCTGCCGCTCGGCCTCGTCGTTCCGGCCCAGCGCCTCCAGGGCCCGGGCCAGCACCTCGTGGGCGACCGCGTCGTCCGGGGCCGCCTCCAGCGCGGCGCGGGCGAGGGGCACCGCCGCCCTGGGCTGCCCCCGGGTCAGGGAGACCTGGGCGAGCAGGACGAGGGGGGCGGCCGCCTGGGGCGACGCCGCCCGGCCGACGCGGGCGAGCTGCTCCGCCGCCTGGGTGTGGCCGAGCAGGAGCTCGCAGGTTGAGGCCGCAGACCAGGCCATGGCCGCCTGCCGGGGCTCGGCCCGGGCCGCGGCGGCGAAGCGGCGGGCGGCGTCGGCGAGCGCTCCCGGCCCCTCCCAGAACTCGGTCGGCGCCCGCCGGAGGCGGGCCTCGAGCGGATCGCGGGCCAGCGCGCGGGCCCCGAGGCGGAGGGCCTTCCCCGGGGCGCGGACCCGGGCCAGGCCCGCCCCGGCCACCAGGAGGACCTCCGGATC
>DATKAL010000076.1:0-2686 GCA_035498135.1 Anaeromyxobacter sp. | reverse complement strand
CGGTGCTGAGCGGAGTCCCGAGCTCGCGGTAGACGACCAGCCGCGAGAGCCCGGGCATGTGCCGCTCAGCCTCGGCGAGGAGCGCGTCCGAGATCCGCTCCTTCACCGCGTCGTAGTCCTCGCCCCGCTTCATCCAGCGCGTCCCGGCCCAGGGCGCGAAGGAGGCCGGGTCGGCCGGGGCGACGATCTCCGCGGTGTGGGCGGTGGCCTCCGGGTCCTTGAGCGAGGGGAAGGAGAGGTAGGTGTTGTCGACGACGCCGTCGACGAGGCGCGGCCGCGCCGCCCAGGCCGCCTCGTGGTCGAGGCTGCGGTGGCACCAGAGGTTCTCGCCCTTCACGCCGAGCGTCGCGCCGGAGGCGGAGAGGCCGAGGTAGAGGGTGACGAAGCCCATTCCCGGCGGCACCGCAGCGAGCTGGGGCCGGAACGGCACCGGGACCTCCTGGGGCAGGAGGCGCAGGTAGGTGTTGCGGGCGCCGGCGTCGGAGATCACCACCGGCGCGAGGATCTCCTCGCCGCTCCGGAGCCGGACGCCGGCGGCGCGCCCGCTGCGCACCAGGATCTGCTCCACCTCGGCGCGGATGCGGAGCTGCCCGCCCGCACCGGTGATGACCTCGCTCATGGCGGCGGCGATGCTCGCCGCCGAGCCCACCGGGTAGACGGCGCCGTCGAGGTAGTGCCGGGTGATCATGGCGTGGGCGAGGAAGGCGCACTGCGAGGGGGGCAGGCCGTGGTCGCCCCAGCGCGCCGAAACCACCGCCCGGAGGCGAGGATCGGCGAAGCGCCGGGCGAGGTAGTCGCGCAGGCTCATGTCCCCGAGCGCGAACCGGCCGGCCATCGCCGCCCGCGCCGCCCGGCGGATCGGGCCGGGGAGCGCGCCGTCCATGGCGCGCAGGGGGGAGACCGAGGCCGCCCGGTCCACGTCGGCGAGCCAGGTGCGGATGGCCTTGGCCTCGGCGGGGAACGCGCGGGTGAGATCCTCGACCAGGTTCTCCCGGCCGGCGCGCATCTCGAACTCGAAGCCGGGGAAGCGGAGGCGCTCGAAGGCGTCGGGGAGCGGGTTCCAGCGGAGCGCGCCGGCGGTCGCCACGCGGAAGGCGTCGGCGGGAGTGCCGGGGTCGACGATCTCCTTGCCGATGTAGTGGACGCCCACGTCCCAGCTGAACCCGCCGGGCCGCTCGAACGTGTGGGTGAAGCCGCCCAGGCGGTAGTGGCGCTCGAGCACCAGCACGCGCTTCCCTTCGAGCCGCGCGAGCAGCGCCGCGGCCATGAGCCCTCCCGGGCCCGAGCCGATCACCACCACGTCGAAGTCCCCGCGCGGGGTCGCCTGGCCGGTCATCGCGTCCTCCCTGGTCATGGTGGGAGGATGGACCAGATCGCGGCGCGCGCCTTGGCCGGGCGCGCCAGCGGGTTGGCAGTTCCGGCCGTGGCGGGCGCGTCCGTCTCGGCTCCCCTAGGGCGAGCGGGGGACGAGGGCTCTCCGCTCCACCCATTCGGTCGGGGACATCCCCTTCCAGCGCCGGAAGGCGCGGTTCCAGGCGGTCTGGTCGGAGAAGCCGAGCCGCAGCGCCACCTCTCCGAGCGGCAGCCGGCCGGCGCCGATGAGCCGCTCGGCCTCGGCCTCGCGGAAGCTCTCCAGGATCGAGCGGAACGAGGCGCCCGCCGCCTGGAGCCGGCGGTGGAGGGTCCGCTCCGAGACGCCCAGTGCCCCGGCCACCTCGGCGGCGGAGGCGCGGCCGTCGGGGAGGAGCAGCCGCATGCGGCTCCGCACCCGGACGACGAGGTCGTCCTCGCGTGCACCGCCCAGGCCGGCGTGCTCGGCCAGCTGGCGCAGGATGGCGAGGAGGCCGGCGTCGGCGCTGGGCAGGGCGGCGCGCCAGACCGGCGCCGGGAACCGGAGCGCGGAGACCTTGCAGCCGAAGGTGACGGGCGCGCCGAGGAGCGCGGCGTGGCGGGTGGGTCGCGCCGGAGGGGGACGGGTGAGTCGGACCTGGTCGACCCGGAAGGGCACGGCGCCGGTCCGGGTCCGGAACCGGCCCACGAACACCGCCAGGGTGAACTCGTCGGAGAGGACGGGGTCGCCGTTGTCGGGCTCGTTGAGCAGCCGGACCTCGCCGCTCTGCGGGTCCTCGGCCAGCTCCAGGGCGATGCCCAGCGCCACGTACCGGAAGTGGGCCGCCAGCGCCTGGAACGCGGTGCTCACGGTGGGTGAGCTGCCCGCCAGGTAGTCGATGGGGCCGAAGGCGCCGAAGGGAATGGCCAGGCCCACCTCCGTCACGAGCTCGTCGCGCGGCCCGCGCCGCATGGCCTCGGCCCACAGCCGGCCGAAGGCCTCGGACGGCACCAGCGCGTCCACCGGCGCCAGCTCCTCGGCCGTGAGGCCGGCGGCGGCGCGGATGGCCTCGGCGTCGAGCCCGAGCGCGCGGAACCCGGCCAGGACGGCACGGGGGGTCGCGGCGGGGAGCAGCACCGCCCCAGCATAGCGCCATCGGCGGGGGGAGCGCTCCGCGGTCCAGGCGATCCGTCAACCCCCACCCACCGCCGGAGGGCACGGGAGGATGTACCATCGAGTGGCCGGGTGGCGAGCGGAGCCGAGCTCCTCACGACCCGTCCCGCGACAGGGCGGTGTATCGCCAGCCGGCCCGGCCGTATCGATGCCTCGCTGCACGGCGGGTGCGGCCGGTCTCGG
>DATKAL010000075.1:0-8542 GCA_035498135.1 Anaeromyxobacter sp. | reverse complement strand
GCTTCAAGGAGACCCCGTTCGCGGATCTCCTCCAGCTCTACTCGATCTCCAAGCAGACCGTGGCGGTGAGCGTGACCCTCCCCGGCTCGGTCCGGCCCGACGGCGTCTTCTACTTCGACCGCGGGGATCTGGTGGCCGCGTTCATGTCCGGCACCGAGGGGCGGGAGGCGGTCCGGCGCGCGCTGCGGCTCGGCGACGGCAAGTTCCGCGTCGACCCGGGCGCCAACCCGCCCGACGTGAGCGGGCGCGATGCGCTCCGCCACGTGGTGCTCGAGGAGGTGGTCAAGGTCGACGAGGAGCGGCGCGCGGGGAAGCCGGCCATGGGCGCGACCGCCACCACCAACGGCTCGTGGGAGGCGGTCCCGCCGGCGGTCCGCGCCGCCCCGGCGGGCGGGCCGTCCCCCGCGCCCGCGCGCTCCGCCGCTTCGGCCCCCGGGTCGCGACCCGGCGGCGGCGACGGAGGCGGCACCGGCGGCGGCCCGCGGCCGGCGGTCCCGCCGAGCCCGCCCCCTCCCAAGTCGCGCGTCGGCCTGCTCCTGGTGGCCGGGCTGGTGGTGCTGGCGGCGGTGGGCGGAGGCGGGCTCTGGTTCGCGAGCCAGCACCGCACCCAGCCGGCGCCCGAGGCCACCCCGGCCCCCGCCTCCCCCGCGCCGGCGGCCGCCGCCCCGGCGCGCGGGGTGACCGACTCGGAGATCGTGCTCGGGATGGTCGCCTCCCTGAGCGGCTCGAACAAGGAGCGCGGCCGGGCGATGCGGGCGGGCTGGGAGGCCGCCCTGGCGGCCGCCAACGCCGCCGGCGGGGTCAACGGGCGCAAGCTCCGCCTCGTCGCCTACGACGACGGCTACGACCCGTCCCGGACCCTGGCGGCGATGAAGGAGGTGGTCGAGGGCCAGCACGCCTTCGCCGTGGTGGGCAACGTCGGAACGGCGACCGCCGCGGTCGCGGTCCCCTACTGCGCCCAGCAGAAGGTGGTCTTCTTCGGGGCCCTCTCGGGCGCGGACCTGCTCCGCAAGACCCCGCCCGATCGATACGTCTTCAACGTGCGCGCCGGCCTGGCGACCGAGGCCGCCGCGGCCGTCCGGTACCTGGTCGAGGTGCGGCGGATCCCGGCCAAGCGGGTGGCGGTCCTCGCCCAGGACGACGACTTCGGCGCCTCCGGGTCGGGGGGGGCGGTCCGGCAGCTCCAGACCTACGGGGTGGCGCCGGGCGACGTCCTGCGCCTCTCCTACGCCCGGAACACCGCCGACGTGCGCGAGGCGCTCGCCCGCCTCCGCGAGCGGGCCGGCGAGGTGGACGGCGTGGTGATGGTGGCCACCTACAAGCCGGCCGCGACCTTCGTGCGCAAGGCCCGCGACGCCCGGCTGAAGCAGGTGTTCACCGCGGTCTCGGCCGACTCGAGCGGCCTGGCGGAGGAGCTGGTCCAGGCGGGCCAGGGCTACACCGAGGACGTGATCCTCACCCAGGTGGTCCCGGTCCCGACCGCCGGGGCGAGCGCGCTCCTCCGCTTCCGCAAGACCCTGGAGCAGTACGCGCCCGGCGAGAAGTTCGGGTCGACCCAGCTCGAGGCCTGGCTCGGCGCCCAGCTCCTCCTCGAGGGGCTGGCGCGCGCCGGGCGGGACCTGGACACCGAGCGGCTGGTGGCGGCGCTGGAGGGGATCCAGGGGCTCGACATCGGGATCGGCACGCCGCTCACCTTCGGCCCCCAGCGCCACCAGGCGTCGGAGAAGGTCTGGGGCTGGGCGCTGAAGCCGGACGGGAGCTGGCGGCAGCTGGACCTCGAGTGAGGGAGGGGACCATGACGGCCAGGGATGCGGTGCGGGGCGCGCTCGCGGCGGCGGCGCTGGCGGTCGCTGGCGCGGCGGCCGCCCAGGGGGCGGCGGGCGACGAGATCGTGCTCGGGATGGTGGCGCCGTTCAGCGGCGCCGCCAAGGAGATGGGGCAGGCGGTCCGCACCGGGGTGGAGGTGGCGTTCGCCGCCCAGAACGCGGCCGGCGGGGTGGGGGGTCGCAGGCTCCGGCTGATCGCGATGGACGACGGCTACGAGCCGGCCCGGACGTCGGCGGCGATGAAGGAGCTGGTCGAGGGGAAGAAGGTGTTCGGCGTCATCGGGAACGTCGGGACCCCGACCGCCGCGGTGGCCGTCCCCTACGCCAACGAGAAGGGCGTGCTCTTCTTCGGGGCGGTGTCCGGGGCCCCGCTGCTCCGGAACGACCCGCCGGATCGGTACGTCTTCAACTACCGCGCCAGCTACGGCGAGGAGACCGCCGCCATCGTCCGGTACCTGGTGGAGGTCCGCCGGATCGCGCCCTCCGAGATCGCGGTCTTCGCCCAGGAGGACGCCTTCGGCGACGCCGGCTTCGAGGGCGTGGCCCGGGTGATGCGGCACTACCGGCGCGACCCCGCCAAGGTGCTGCGCGTCGGATACAAGCGAAACACCGCCGACGTCGAGGAGGCGGTGCAGGGGATCCTGCGCCACGCCCGGGGGCTCAAGGCGGTGGTGATGGTGGCCACCTACAAGCCGGCCGCCCGCTTCGTGGAGAAGCTCAAGGACGCGGGGCACGGGCGCCTGGTCTTCTCCAACGTCTCCTTCGTGGGCTCGAACGAGCTGGCCGAGGAGCTCACCCAGCTCGGCCCGGGCTACGCCGACGGCGTGGTGGTGACGCAGGTGGTCCCGAACCCGCTGGCGAAGGCGAGCGCCACCCTCCGCTACCAGAAGGAGCTGAAGGCGAACGCCCCCGGGGAGAAGCCCGGCTTCCTCTCCCTCGAGGGCTGGGTCGCCGCCCGGCTCCTCATCGAGGGGCTGCAGCGGGCCGGCAAGAACGTCAACACCGAGGCGGTGGTGGAGGCGCTCGAGGGGATCAAGGCGCTCGACCTCGGCCTGGGCGTCCCGCTCACCTTCGCCCCCTCTGAGCACCAGGCCTCGCACAAGATCTGGGGGACGGTGATGGACGGCAAGGGGGAGTTCCGCTCGCTCGAGCTGGAGTGAGCGGCCCGGGCTTGACCTGGCCCGTGCCCGCGGCACGATCGCGCGGTGCGGCGGATCGATGGCGCGGGGGGAGGGCGGCCCGGGCTCGGGATGGCGGTCCTGCGGGCGCTGGCCGGGGTGCTCCTGGTGGCGGGGCTCGCCTGGTGGGCCCGCCACCGCCTGGCGGGGCTCGACCTCCCGGAGCTCCTGGAGCGGATCCGCGCCCGTGGGCCGGCGGGGGTCGCGGCCCTGGCGGCGGCCTTCGCCGTCGCCCCCCTCCTCGCCCTCCCCACCGCCCCGCTCTCGGTGGCGGCGGGTTGGCTCTACGGGCCGCTCCCCGGGGCGGCCCTCTCCACCGCGGCGGGCACGCTGGGGGCGGTCGGGGCGTTCCTCGTCGGCCGCACCGTGGCGCGCCCGCTGGTGCTCGGCCTGGCGGCCCGGCGCCCGGCGCTCGGCGGGCTGCTCGAGCACGTCCGGGAGCGCGGCCTGCGCATGATCCTCTGCCTGCGGCTCTCGCCGGTGATGCCGTTCCCCATCCTGAACTTCGTCTTCGGCGCCACCCGGCTGCGTGCCCGCGACTACCTGGCGGGCTCGCTGGTGGGCTCCGCGCCGGCCATCCTCTGCTGGACCGCGCTCGGGGCCACCCTGGCCCGGCTCGGGCACGGGGCGTCGCTGGAGGAGCTCGGGGGGACCGCCTGGCTCCTGGGGGGAGCCGCCGCGGCGACCGCCGTGGCGGTGGTCTCCGCCCGGCGGGCGCTCGCCCGGGACGAGCTCGAGGGCAGCGCCGGGCGGTCCTGAGGCCGGCTCAGGTGCGCGGGGGAGGCCGCGGGGGCGGCCCGCCGGCCGGCGCCACCGGGTAGAGGTTGGAGAAGGTCCCGTCCACCGCCCCGTCGGCGGGATCGGCGGTCACCTCGACGAGCCCGGCGCGATCGGCGACCACGGCCGCCCGGCGCGCCACCAGGTCGGCGACCCCGAGCTCGCCGAAGCCGATGCTCTCCTCCGCCCCGCTGGCGTGGCGGTGCAGGATCCGGAAGCCGATCCGGCGCGGGTCGAAGCCGTTGGTGGCGATCACCACCACCGCCTCGGGGGCGACGAGGAGCGAGCGGGCCGGGGAGGTGGCCAGGCGCCGCCCGTCGGGCAGGACGAGCTCGACCGAGACCGCCGGCCGGTTCACCGGCGGGACGCGGTCGAGGGCGAGCGCCACGTCTCCGCCGGCGGGGCGCCCCCAGGCGCGCGCCACCACGTTCTGGGCGCGCTCGATGCCCGGGGTGCGCGGCCCGACCCAGGGCATGCCGTCCGGCCGGAGCGGCGTCACCAGCACCGACTTCACCCGGATCGCGTAGGGGCGCATCGTCACCCGGGCGAGCTGGGCGCGCGCGTAGCCGGTGCGGTCCACGTCGAGGGCGGCCGCCTCCTGGAAGGAGCGGGTGGCGCCGGCCCAGTCCCGGCCGGCGATGGCCTGGTCGCCGGCGACCACCAGCCGCGCGTAGCGCTCCAGGGCGCGAGCCCGCGGGTCGGGCCGCAGCTCCTGCGCCGCGTGGAACCGGTCCGCCGCCTCGGTCCAGCGCCCCGCCTCCCCGAGGGCCACCCCCTCGGCGACCAGGCGGTCGTGCTCGGCCGCGCGCCAGGCCTCGTACTCGCGGGCGGCCGCGTCGAGCCGGGGCTGCAGGGAGGGGTCGAGGGAGACGCCGGCCTGGAGGAGGGCGATCGCCTCCGGCCAGCGGTGGGCGGCGCGGAGCTGGTCGCTCTGCGGGAGCGCCGCGCGCTCCCACTCGGCGGTGACGGCGCGCGCCGCCGACACCACCGCGGGGGCGCTCGAGAGCTGCAGCGCCGTGCGGATCCCGTCCGCGGCCGGGGCGAGCTGTCCCCGGGCGATCTGGGCCCGGGCCTCGGACACCCGACCCTGGGCGACCGCGTCGGCGGCCATGCGGCGGAGGGTCGCCATCTCGACGTTGCCGGCGTCGACCGAGAGCACGAAGTCGGTCTCGACCAGCGCGCAGTCCCAGCTCCCCTGCGCCGCGCAGGCGCGGGCCCGGTTGGTCGACCAGGCGAGGGCCTGGCTGCGGGCCTCGGCCAGCTTCTGGCGCAGGACCGGGTCGTCGGGCTTGTCCTGGACCGCCTGCCGGTACTCGCCGTAAGCGGACTTCCAGTCGCCGACCGCCGCCGCGCGGTCGCCCGCCTTGTCGTGGGCGACGCAGGCGGCGAGGAGGAGGACGGCGACGGAGAGGAGCAGGGAGCGCAGGCGCATCCCGGAAGGGTAGCATCCCGGAGACGCGCCGGGTGGGCTCGTCCACGCGCCGTGTAGGGCGGCGTGCCACCGCGCGGGCGAACGACCCCGGAGTATCATCGGCCGGCCGGGCGAGCCGGGCCAGGCCGTCCGGGGGGGGGCACGGACCATGGGGATCAGGACCAGCGCGGCCGCCGTCGCCCTCCTCGCCTGCGCCACGGCGCGGGCCGGCGCGCCCGCCTCCATCACCATCTCCGGCGGGGTGAGCCTGGGCGCGTACGAGGCCGGCCTCCTCCACTACGCCATCGAGGCGATGCGCCTCAACCCGGCCGCCGCCTCGCCGCGCGTCGTCACCGGGGCCTCGGCCGGCTCGGTGAACGGCTTCATGACCATCCTCCAGTCGTGCGGGCCGCCGGTGGAGGATCCCACCGCGGGCCTGTTCTGGAACGCCTGGATCCCGCTCGGCCTCGACGAGCTCTTCGACCCCGCGCACCCGCAGAAGACCAGCGCCTTCTCCCGCGCCGCCTTCCAGACGCCGCTCGACCTCATCGTCAAGGCCTGGAACGCCGGCCTGCCCGAGTCCTGCGACGTCGTCTTCGGCCTCTCCGTGACGCGCCTGGTCCCGCGCACGGTCTCCTTCGAGGACGTCAAGCTCCAGCTCCCGCGCGTCGAGGAGCACTTCGTCCTCCGCGTCCAGGGGCGGGGAGCGGGCAGGCCTCCGCGGCTCACCAACTACGCCGATCCGGCCTGGAAGGGCGAGCAGGCCCTCCTCGCCGAGAAGGACGGCGAGGTGGTGTTTCCGGTCCTCGTCGACGCCCTCTTCGCCTCGACCGCCTTCCCCGGCGCCTTCCCTCCCCAGGAGGTGAAGAGCTGCATCGTCGACGCCGGCAAGGGTCCGGTCGCCTGTCCCATCGAGACGGCGCATTCGGACCTCTACGTCGACGGGGGCGTCTTCGACAACACGCCGGTCCGGCTCGCGCTCCGCTACGCCGCGGCCGGCCTGCGCGTGGACGGGAAGGGCGAGGCGCGCTGGCTGGATCGCCCCGACCTCCACGCGCGCCAGGTCCCCCCGTCGCTGGTGATCGCCTACGTCTCCACCGAGGCGCGCAACTTCCCCGGGCAGACCGAGCAGCCGAAGCCGCACGCCTTCGAGACGCTCCTCGGGGTGGCGACCCAGGTCGGGGGATCGTTCTACGCCACCGCTCGGGCGAAGAACCTGGTGTACGTGCAGGAGGACTCCCCCGAGGCCTTCGACCGCCTGCTCGTCCCGGAGCGCAACCTCCCCGCCGCCAGCGCCCCGTTCGGCGCGTTCTTCGGGTTCTTCGAGGGGGAGCTGCGCCGCTTCGACTTCGCCCTGGGGATGTACGACGCCCGCAAGCTGGCGGAGGCCCGGCTGTCGCCGCGGGCGGGGGCCGGTGGAGCCGTTCGCTACCCGGAGGACACGCGCGGCGCGGCGACCACCGCGGAGGCGTGGCGGCCGTACCGCTGCCTCCGGGCGGTGGTGGAGGCGCTGCCCGAAGTGGACGAAGCCTGCCGCGGCGAGGAGCTCCGCGACTTCCGCATCGTGCTCCAGACCGCGGTCGAGGCCCTCTGGGACACCTGCTCGCGCCTCGGGGAGGTCACCACCTACGACGGGAACCCGCTCTGCCGGCGGGCGCGCCGGGGCGAGCCGGTACAGGCGGTGCCGCAGGTCGGGCCCCTCGCCGGGGAGGGGTGGCGCTTCCGCGCCGACGAGAACGAGGCGGGCTACGCGATGCGCGTCCTCGCCGCCCACCGCTTCCACTTCAAGGACCTCGGGCTCTCCCGGGAGGAGGCCGACCGCGCCCCCGCGGCGCTCCGGGCGCGCCTCCTCCAGGTGGGGGACGCGATCGCCGCCACGCAGCCGGTGGGGGACGCCCTCGTCCTCTCGACGATGGTGAAGATGGCGGCGGACGAGGTCGCCTACGTCCCGCCGCGCTTCACCGGCTGGGTGGCGTACGGGCGGGATCCCGAGGTCGGCGCGAGCCTGGGGTTCCGGGTGCAGCGCTTGCTGGTCTCGCCGCTCCGGATCCACGCCGCGCTCCAGTTCGTCGGGCTCGGCAGCGTGCTGTCGTCGGAGCAGGGCAAGACCGCCTACACCTTGCTCCTGGGCGCGGAGTACCTCCCGTCCTGGTGGTCGACCACGCGGCTGCAGCCGAGCCTGCTCGTCCGGGGCGGCTGGATGTTCGCCACCGCCGACGGGGGCGGCTTCTCGTCCTGTCCGGACGTGAAGAACGACACCATCGGCTACTGCTCGCGCCCGGCGATCCAGGTGGGCGTCTCCGCCTCGATCCTCGAGCTGGTTCGCCTCCAGGTGACGGGCAACTGGTACCCGCCGGCGCGGAGCGGCGAGACGAGCCAGTGGTCGATCGGGCCGGGGATCGGCGTCCAGTGGGGCTTCTGAGGAGGAGCGACGATGCGCTTCCAGGGGATCGCCGTGGCCGGGCTGGCCGCTCTCGTCGCCGGGTGCGCGCACTGGCCGGTCAACGCGCCGCTCGCGCGCGTCGACCCCGGCGCCGGGTACCGGCTGGAGCACGTCCGGCGCCCGGGCCAGTCGGAGGACCTGCTCGTCTTCCTCGCCTTCTCGGGCGGGGGGACGCGGGCGGCGGCCCTCTCCTACGGCGTGCTCGAGGAGCTGGCCCGGACCGAGGTGACGATCGGCGGGGCGCGGCGGCGGCTGATCGACGAGGTCGACGTCATCTCCGCCGTCTCCGGCGGCACCTTCACCGCGACCTACTACGCGCTCCGCGGCGATCGCATCTTCCAGGAGTTCGAGGGGAGGTTCCTCAAGCGGAACGTGGAGGGGGCGCTGGCCGGGCGGGTGGTCTCCCCGGCCAACTGGTTCCGGCTCGCCTCGGGGACGTTCTCCCGCTCGGACGTGGCGGCCGAGCTGTACGACGAGACCCTCTTCGACCGCGCGACCTACGGCGATCTCCTCCGCGCCGGCGGGCCGTTCGTGATCGTGAACGGCGCGGACGTGACCACCGGTGCCCGCTTCCCCTTCACCCAGGATCAATTCGACGTCATCTGCTCCGATCTGGCCGCCCTCCCCGTGGCGCGGGCGGTGGCCACCTCCTCGGCGCTGCCGCCGCTCCTCACGCCCATCACCCTCCAGAACCGAGCGGGGACCTGCGGCTGGACGGCGCCGCCCTGGATGGCGGAGGCAGGGAAGGGGGAGGGCCTGGGGCGCGCCGGGCTCCGCGCCCGGGAGCTCGCCTCCTACGCGGACGCGGCCGCCCGTCCCTACCTGCACCTCTTCGACGGCGGGCTGGCCGAGAACCTCGGGCTGCGCTCGGCCGGATCGGGGAGCCGTTCGAAGCTCACCTCCACGA
>DATKAL010000074.1:0-2821 GCA_035498135.1 Anaeromyxobacter sp. | reverse complement strand
GTCGGACTCCCCGGAGACCGCGCGCACCGTGCCGGAGAAGGCCCCCAGGGCGCTCCCGCTCAGGATCTGCACCGAGAGGACCGAGCCCACGCCCAGGGCGACGCCCGCCACCGAGAGCAGGAGCAGCGCCTTTCCCCCCCGGAGCTCCCGCGCCACCGCCCGCGGCAGGTAGCCGGTCACGCCCCCTCCAGCCGCCCGGCGTGGAGGACCCAGGCCGCGTCGGCGAGCGCGGCCAGCTCGCGGCTGTGGGTCACGTAGAGGACCGCGCTCCCCTCCTGGTGGGCGAGCGCGAGGAGGAGCTCCATCACCACCTGCCCGCCCTCCTCGTCCAGGTTCCCGGTGGGCTCGTCGGCGAGCAGCAGGAGCGGCCGGCGAAGGAGCGCCCGGCAGAGCGCCACCCGCTGCATCTCGCCACCGGAGAGCTTCTGCACCGCGTCGCGGGCGCGCCCCGCCAGCCCGACCCGCGCCAGCAGCTCGTGCGCCCGGCCGGCGGCCGCCCGCGCCGGGTCGCCCGCGATCAGGGCGGGCACGAGCACGTTCTCCTCGACCGAGAGGTGCGGCAGCAGGTGGAAGAACTGGAAGACGAGCCCGACCCGGTCGCGCCGGAGCCGGGTCCGCTCGGCGTCGGAGAGCGCGCCGAGCGAGCGCCCGGCCAGGATCACCTCCCCGGAGCTGGGCCGATCGATCCCGGCGGCGAGGTGGAGGAGGGTGGACTTGCCCGAGCCGCTCCGCCCGGTCACGGCCACCGCCCGCCCCGCCTCGAGCGTGCCCGACGCGCCCCGCAGCACCGGGAGGACGGCCCCGTCCGCGGCCGGGTAGCTCCGGTAAACTTGACGAAGGGTGAGGACGGGGGTCGCCGCCACCCCCTTCAGATGCCGGGCGAGCGGGCGCCGCGCAACCCCCGCCCCGCTACCCCCGCTCCCCGGGCCGCGCCTCGGCCGGCGCCCGCTGGGCGAGGCGCTCCGCGAGGAGCGCCCGGAGCTCGCCCGAGGCGAAGGGCTTGTCGATCCGGGGCGCCTCCGAGCGCTCCAGGAACCGCCGGGCGCGCTCGCTGAAGGCCCCCCCCGTGATGAACACCACGCGGTGGGCGGCGTCCGGCGCCTCGCGCGCCAGGGCCTCGAAGAGATCGACGCCCGAGAGCTCCGGCATCATCACGTCGCAGAGGATCAGGTCGAAGCGCTCTCCCCCCACCAGGCGGCGGAGGGCCGCCCGGGCGTCGGCGCTGGCCGTCACCTCGTGATCGTCCAGGATCCGGCGGACCGCCACCCCGATCTGCGGCTCGTCGTCGATCACCAGGACCCGGGCCCGGCGTCCGGCGTCCGGCGGAGGCGGCGCCGCGGCCGGGGCGGCCTCCAGGCAGGGTGGGAGGAGGACCCGGAAGCAGGAGCCGCGCCCCGGCTCCGACTCGATCTCGATCCGCCCGCCCAGGGCGGTGACCAGGCCGTGGCAGACCGAGAGCCCGAGCCCGGTCCCCTCCCCGACCGCCTTGGTGGTGAAGAACGGCTCGAAGATCCGGCCTCGCAGCGGCTCGGGGATGCCGTGGCCCGTGTCGGCCACCTCGACCACCGCCCACCCGTCGGGCGACGTGCGGGTGGCGACCCGGATCTCGTGGCGCTCCGGCTCCCCCTCGGGGATGGCGTGGATGGCGTTCACCACCAGGTTGACCACCACCTGCCCGAGCTCGAACTCGGCTGCGCGCACCGGCGGGACCGGCTCGAGCCGGGTGACGAGGCCGGCCCGGTGCCGGACCTGGTGCTGGACCAGCTTCAGGGCGCCGCCCACCTCGGTCCGGGGATCGATCGGGACGCGGCCCCCGACCGGCAACCGGGAGACCGCCCCCAGGTCCCGGACGATCCGGGCGACCCGCCGGCTGCCCTCGTCCGCGTCGCGCAGGGCCTGCAGCGCCAGGGTGCGCGGCTCGTCCGGCGGCGCCCGCTCCAGCTGCTCCCGCGCCCACGCGAGGTTGGCGGTGACGAAGGTGAGCGGGTTGTTGATCTCGTGGGCCACCCCGGCGGCCAGGGTGCCGAGAGCCGCGAGCCGCTCCGCCACCTCCGCCCGGCGCCGGTCGGTGAGATCGCGGGCGGTGTAGATGACGTACTCCCCGCCGTCGAACGCCAGGTAGGACAGCTGGACCTCCGCCTCGATCCGGCCTCCCGCCGGGCTGGTGGGCGCGCCCCGGCAGACCCCGGGGCCGCCCTCCCGCAGGGCCCGGAACCGGTCCGGCCAGCCGGGCGCGTCGAAGGCGCCGTCCACCTCCCAGAGCCCCCGGCCGCGCAGCTCGGCCCCCGGCCGTCCCAGGAGCCGCTCGGCGGCCTCGTTGGCGTAGGTGATCCGACCGCCCGGATCGAGGATCAGGACGGCCGCGTAGCCCCGCTGGAGGGCGGTCTGCGCGAGGCGGAGGGCGCGCTCCGCCTCCCGGAGCTCGGTCACGTCCAGGCCGATCGATCCGAGCAGCGGCGGCTCGCCCTCGCGCGGGATCCGGAACTTCATCGAGACGAGGCTGTGGCCGCGGACGACGTCCTCGCGGCGGACCTCCTCGCCCGTCTCGAGCACCCGCCGGTCCTCCCCCTCGATGCGGTCCGCCAGCTCGGCGGAAACCCACTCCCGGGCGAGCGTCCCCACGAGGGCGCCCGGGGCGGCCCCCATGAGCTTCTCCATGCTCGGGCTGGCGGCGAGCGCCCTCCCCTCGAAGTCCTTGAGGAGGATGAGCGCCGGGGTGTGGCCGACGAAGGCGTCGAACCGCACCTGGCTCTCCCGGAGGGCGGCGAGGGCCCGCCGCCGCTCCTCCAGCGCCACCGCCAGGAGGAGCGTGGTCGCCGCG
>DATKAL010000073.1:0-16863 GCA_035498135.1 Anaeromyxobacter sp. | reverse complement strand
GGGCGCTGTTCGAGCGGAGCTTCGGGCCTCCGCCGGCCTGACCGGGCGGCCGCCCGGTCGCCGCGGCTCCCCTCGCCCCCCCCCGAGGCCCGGACGCGGCCCGGAACGAACCCTCCTCCCGGGTCGTAGGTACTTCGGTCGATCCCCCGTCCCGGTCGCGCTCACCTAGGATCGCGTGCCGAGCGGAGGTCCGACATGGCGAGCGGCCGACGGGAGTGGCTGAAGCAGATCGCGACCGGCGGCGCCGCCGCCGCCATCGGCGACCTGTTCGTGATCCAGCCGTCGCGGGCCGAGGAGCTCCGGCTCGCGGGGGCGAAGGAGTTCACCACCGCCTGCAACTTCTGCTCCTGCGGCTGCGGGATGATCGGGCACGTGATCGACGGCGAGCTCGTGAACCTCGAGGGCGATCCCGGGCACGTGGTCAACGAGGGGTCGCTGTGCGTGAAGGGTTCGGCGATGCTCGAGACGCACCGCTCGGCGCAGCGCCTGCGGAAGCCGCGGCTGCGCGCCCCCGGCTCGGATCGCTGGACCGAGATCTCCTGGGACGAGGCGCTCGACAAGCTGGCCCGGAGGCTCAAGGCGTTGCGCGACGAGACCTGGGTCGAGACCGAGCGGGTGGGGGAGAAGGACCTCGTCGTCCGCCGGACGGACGCGATCGCGCTCCTGGGCGGCGCCCAGAGCACGAACGAGGAGTGCTACCTCTGGGCGAAGCTCGGACGCCTCCTCGGGACCAACTACGTGGAGCACCAGGCGCGGCTTTGACACAGCCCCACGGTCCCCAGTCTGGGGGCCTCGTTCGGCCGCGGCGCGATGACGAACCACTGGGCGGACCTCAAGAACGCCAGGGTCTTCCTCATCGAGGGCTCCAACGTCGCCGAGAACCACGTCATGGCGATGAAGTGGATCCGCCAGGCGCAGGAGAAGGGGGCGAAGATCATCCACGTCGATCCGCGCTTCAACCGGACCTCGGCGCTCGCCGACATCTACGCGCGCATCCGGCCGGGCACCGACATCGCGTTCCAGGGGGCGATCATCCGGCTGGTGATCGAGAGCGGCTGGTACGACGCCGAGTACGTGAAGCTCCACACCAACGCGCTCTACCTCGTTCGCGACGACTTCGGCTTCCAGGACGGCCTCTTCAGCGGCTACGACGCCGAGAAGCACGGGTACGACCCGAGCTCCTGGGGCTACCAGCTCGAGGCGGACGGGACGCCGAGGAAGGCGAAGGGGCTCGACGACCCGCGCTGCGTCTTCCAGAAGCTCCGGGCCCACTTCTCCCGCTACACGCCCGAGCTGGCGGAGCAGGTCACGGGCGTCCCGGCGGCGCAGATCCGGGAGATCGCCGAGACCTTCGCCCTCAACCGCCCCGGGACGATCCTCTACGCGCTGGGGATGACGCAGCACACCGTCGCGGTGCAGAACATCCGCTGCTACGGGATCCTCCAGCTCCTGCTGGGGAACGTCGGACGGCCAGGCGGCGGGGTGAATGCCCTCCGTGGCGAGCCCAACGTGCAGGGCGCCTGCGACATGTCGGTGCTGAGCGGGTACTGGTTCGGCTACTTCGATTACCCCGTCGACACCCAGCAGACCCTCACCGACTGGGCGCGGGACAACGGGACCATCAACCGGGCGGCGGTGGTGAACGGGCTCAAGGCCTGGTTCGGCGAGCGCGCCACCGCCGAGAACGAGTTCGGCTACGCCTGGCTCCCGAAGCGGAGCACGAGGAAGGACTACAGCGCCTTCGGCATCGTGGACGCGATGCACGCCGGCGACGTCCGGGCGCTCTGGGTGCTGGGGCAGAACCCGCTGGTCACCAGCCCGAACCTCAACTACGTGCGGGAGGCGTTCGCCCGGCTCGAGTTCCTCGTGGTGCAGGAGCTGTGGGAGACGGAGACCGCCGCGTTCTGGCAGGCGCCGGGGGTCGATCCGAGGACCGTGGGGACCGAGGTGCTGCTCCTCCCCGCGGCCTACTTCATGGAGAAGGAGGGCACCATCACCAACTCGGGCGGGATGGTGCAGTGGCGCTACGCCGGCGTGAAGCCCCCGGGCGAGGCGCGCGCGGACCTCGAGATCATCGACGAGGTCTTCCACCGGGTCCGGGCGCTGTACCAGGGCTCCGCCGCACCGAAGGACACCGCCCTCCTCCAGGCGGAGTGGGGCTACGGGAAGCAGACGCTCGCCGAGGACGTCCTCAAGGAGATCAGCGGGCGCGCCTGGAGGGATCTGCCGGCGAAGGGGCTGAAGAACGGGGACCTGGTGGCCAGGATCGGCGACCTCGACCTCGAGGGCGCGACCTCGTCCGGCGTCTGGATCTACGCGGGCTGCTTCGCCGGCGGCAAGAACCTGACGAAGCGCCGGGACGCGCGCGACCCCACCGGCCTGGGGCTGGCGACCGGCTTCGCCTGGACCTGGCCGGCGAACATGAAGATCCTCTACAACCGGGCCTCCTGCGACGCGGAGGGGAAGCCGATGCCCGCGCGCGACGCCCGGGGGAACGTCCTCGCTCCCGCCGTGCCGCTCGTCTGGTGGGACCCCGCCCAGGGGAAGTGGACCGGGGTGGACACCCCCGACGTGCGCGGGATCGGGAAGGGGCCGGGCACGCCCGAGGGCGCGATGGCGTTCCGGCTCAACCCCGAGGGGGCCGGGCGGCTGATGGCCGGCCCGTACGTGGACCCGAAGAGCGGGGAGAAGGGGCTCCCCCGCGACGTGGCCTACGTCCCCAAGGACGGCCCCTTCCCGGAGCACTACGAGCCGGTGGAGAGCCCGGTGGCGAACGTGGTCCACCCGGCCGTCCAGTCGAACCCCGTTCTCAAGTACCCGCGGGTGAAGGGCAAGCAGCCGATCGGGACCTCGAAGGACTTCCCCTACGTCCTCATGACGTCCACGCTCACCGAGCACTGGTGCGCCGGCTCCACCACCCGCAACATCCCTTGGATGAACGAGCTCGCCCCGGAGCCGATGATCGAGCTCCCCCCGACGCTCGCGGCGAAGCTCGGGATCCGGAGCGGCGACCTCACCAGGGTGACCTCGGCCCGCGGGGAGCTGGTGGTGAAGGCGGTCGTCACCCGGCGGATGCAGACGCTCCGCGCCGCCGGGCAGGACGTCGACATCGTCTGGATGCCCTACAACTGGGGCTTCCGGGGGCTCTCCACCGGCCCGAGCGTCAATGTCCTCACCATCGACGCCGGCGACCCCGGCGCCGGGACCCAGGAGACCAAGGCCTGCCTGGTGAACGTCGTCCGGGCGGAGCCTCCGCTCGCCTCGCGGTAGCGCACCGGGAGGACGGCCATGAGCTACGCGAAGCTGATCGACACGACCAAGTGCATCGGGTGCAAGTCCTGCCAGGTCATCTGCAAGGAGTGGAACGGCCTCCCGGGGGAGCTCACCCACCTGCAGACCGGCGGGCTCGGCCTGCAGAACCCGACGACCCTCTCGGGCAAGACGTACATGCTGCTCACGCACCACGAGATCGACGCTCCGGGGATGCCGGGCGGGTTCCGCAGCATCTTCACCAAGCGTCAGTGCATGCACTGCGACGACCCGGCCTGCGCCTCGGCCTGCCCGGTGACCGCGCTCCGGAAGACGAAGGCCGGGCCGGTCGTCTACGACAAGGACAAGTGCATCGGCTGCCGCTACTGCATGCTGGCCTGCCCGTTCGGCGCGATCGGCTCCGAGTGGGACTCGCTCACGCCCAGGATCCAGAAGTGCACCCTCTGCTCGGACCGGCTCGAGCTGCCGGCGCCGACGGAGCTCAACGGGCGCGCGCTCTCCGCGGAGGAAGGCGAGCTCCTCCGCGCCGCCTTCGCCATCCCGGCCTGCGTCAAGGCGTGCCCCGCCGACGCGCTCCACTTCGGCCAGCGCGAGGACATGCTGGCGAAGGCGAAGGGCCGGATCCGGGAGGGGAACGGCAGGTACGTCGACCACGTGTACGGCGAGAAGGAGGCGGGCGGGACGGCCACCCTGTACCTCGCGGCGGTCCCCTTCGGCCAGCTCGGCCTCCCCGACGTGGGCACGGAGAGCTACCCGGGGCGCAGCGTCGCCGCCCTGTCGGCGGTGCCGCCGGCGGTGGTCGGGGTGGGCGCCCTGCTCGGGGCGACGTACGCCCTGGGCAAGCGGAAGGACGAGGTGGCGCAGGCGGAGGGGCACCACGTCGAGTTCGCGCCGCTGGCGAGGAAGCTCTGGACGCCGGCGAATGTCCTGCTCGCCGCGCTGATGGCCTGGGGGGCGATCTCGTTCGTCGCCCGGTTCGCGCTCGGCCTGGGCGGCTCGACCGGCCTCAACGACACCTGGCCGTGGGGGCTCTGGATCGTCTTCGACCTCGTCTGGATCGCGGTCGCGGCGGGCGCCTTCGCCACCGCGGGGATCATCTACGTGTTCCGGCGGAGGGACCTGTACGGTCTGGGTCGGAGCGCCGTGCTCATGGGGCTCCTCAGCTACTCCTTCGTCACCGTGACCCTGGTCGCCGATCTCGGGCTGCCCTGGCACTTCTGGCAGCTCGGGGTCCAGGCGCCCAAGCACTCGGCGATGTTCGAGGTCTCGTGGTGCGTCGGGCTCTACGTGACGGTCCTGGCGTTCGAGTTCATGCCCGTGGTCTTCGAGCGGTGGGGCGGGCCGAGGGCGATGGCCTGGTGGAGGACGGCCGCCCCGGCCTGGGTGGTGCTGGCGGTCACGCTCTTCATCTACCTCATGTCCCGGAACCCCCTCTGGACCGGGCTGGCCTTCCTGGTCTTCGCCACGCTCGCCTGGGCATTCCGCCCGGCGCCCGGGGAGAAGCCGGTGCCTATCATGCTGGCGATCGCGGCGGTGACCCTCTCCACCATGCACCAGAGCTCGCTCGGGTCCCTGTTCCTGCTGATGCCGGACAAGCTCCACCCGGCCTGGTGGTCGCCGGTGATGCCGATCTCCTTCTTCGTCTCGTCGATCGCGGCGGGCATCTCCCTCGTGATCCTGGTGGAGATGTGGATGGCGAAGGCCTGGGGTCGCGCCCTGCCGGCGGCGGCGCTCGCCTCCCTGGCGCGGATCGGCTTCTGGGCGCTGGCCGCGTTCGAGGCGCTGCGCGTCGCCGACCTCGTGGTCCGCGGCCAGCTCGGCCCGGCGCTCGCCGACCCGAAGGGCGCGCTGCTCGCCGGCGAGCTGGTACTCGGCGGCGCGGTGCCGCTCGTCGTCCTCGGCGTCCGCAGGTTGCGGGAGCGCCCGATGACGCTCTTCTGGGGCGCGCTGCTCGCCTGCGGCGGGGTGGTGCTGCACCGGGCGGACGTGGTCGTCTTCGCCATGGGGCTGCGGGGCCCGATGCCGTTCGTGCCCAGGCCCTACGCCCCGAGCGTCTTCGAGTGGGGCGTCTCGGTCGGCCTGGTCGCCGCGACCATCTTCCTCTTCGGGTGGGCGGCGAGGAACCTGCCCGTGCTCCCCAGGGACGAGCACGCGCCGCAAGGCCAGTAGCGGGCGGCGGGGCCTTCCAGGGCAAGGCGGGGGGCCTCGGGCGCCGCTATGCAAGAGCCATGGCGCACGACCTGAAGCTGATCTCCTTCGACATCTGCCCCTACGTGGAGCGGAGCCGCATCGTGCTCCTGGAGAAGGGCGCCCCCCACCAGATCACGTTCATCGATCTGGCGGCCAAGCCGGCCTGGTTCCTGGAGGTGTCGCCCATGGGCCGGGTGCCGGTGCTGATCGTGGACGGCCGGCCGGTCTTCGAGTCGATGGTCATCAACGAGCTCCTGAACGACCTCTACCCCGAGCCGCCACTCTTCCCGGGGGATCCGATCGGGCGGGCCGAGGGGCGGGGCTGGATCGTCTTCGCCAACGACGTGCTGATGCCCGGCGGCGGGGCGGCGATGCTGGCGATCGCCGGCCGCGCCGAGGGCGAGGCGCTGGCGAAGCCGCTGGCCGGCCTGCGGGAGGCGCTGGGGAAGCTCGAGGGCCGGCTCTCGACCGGCGGCGGCCCGTTCTTCCTCGGCAGGAGCTTCACGCTGGTGGATGCCTGCTACGCGCCCTTCCTCCGCCGCTGGCGCATGGCCGAGGGCTGGGGGGTGGCCGAGGCGCGCCTGCTCGGGGCGTTCCCGAGGGTCTCGGCTTGGGCGGAGGCGGTGCTCGCCCGCCCGAGCGTCGCCGCGGCGGAGGCGGCGGAGCTCGACGCGAAGTCGCGCCGCTTCTACGCCGAGCGCGCCGCCCGGCAGCGCGCCGCCTGAGGCAGGCGCCCGGGCAGCCCGCGCTCCTCCCGGCGCTACTCCCCCCGCCGGCCGCGCCCGCCGACGTCGCGCAGGATCATCTGGTAGAGCCCATCGGTGAGCCGCCGGGTCGTCGTCTCCACCGCGACCTCGCCGCCGTCCGCGCGCCGCAGGAGCCGCTCCGAGCGGACGGTGTCGCCCGCCAGGACCGGCTCGACGCGGAAGGGCTTCGCCGCCAGCTCGGCCTCGGAGAAGAGCGACCGGAGGCTGCGGCCGGCGAGATCCGCCAGCGGCCGCCCGGTCAGCGCCACCGCCCGCTCGTTGGCCTGGGTGACGGCGAGGGTCCCGTCGATGATCAGGATCGCGTCCGCCGCGCGCTCGAAGGCCAGCCGGGCCCGCTCCTCGCTGGCCGCGAGCGCGTCCACCATCCGCTGGAGGCGCTCCTCCCACTCGGTGACGTCCTGGACCGTGCCGGCGACGAGGAGGGGCGGGCCGGCCGGAGCGCGGACCACCTGGGCGAGGGAGTGGACGATGCGGACCGCCCCGTCGTCCGCCCGCCGGATCCGGAAGCGGCGGTCGTACGGGATCCCGTGGGTCATCAGCTCCTTCAGCGCCTGGTCCAGGGCGGGCCGATCCTCGGGGAGCGGACGGGCCTGGACCGCGGAGAGCGGCAGGTTGTGCCCGGGGCTGACCGGGAGCCCGTAGATCCGGAAGGCCTCGTCGGACGCCCAGACCGTGCCGGTGGCGAGCTCGATCTCCCAGTTCCCGATGTGGGCCACCGACTGGGAGAGCTGGAAGCGGGCCGCGCTCCTCTCCTCCGGGTCGAGCCCGAACCGGGGCCAGGCCACCGCGGGCGACGGCGCCGGCCCGGCGCCGCTCCGGTCCAGGAGCTCGCGCAGGCGCCGGGCGAGCGCGCCGGTGGTGAACGGCTTCGCCAGGAAGGGCTGCTCCGCGCCGAGCGCCTCCGGGGCGTGGCCGGACACGAAGAGCACGGCCAGGTGCGGGTTGGCGCCGAGCAGCGCCGAGGCCAGCTCCAGCCCCGACTGCCCCGGCATCACCACGTCGGTGACCAGCGCGTGGATGGGCCCCAGGTGCTTGGCGGCGACGGCCAGCGCCTCGCTCGGGGTCGCCGCCTCGAGGACGCGGTAGCCCAGGCGCTCGAGGCCGCGAGCCGCGGTGCGCCGGACCGAGTGATCGTCGTCGACCAGGAGGACGGTCTCGTTCCCGGAAGGGACCTCCTCGGGCCGCTCGCGGAACTCCTCGCCTGCCCGCGCCCCCGCCGGCGCACGCGGCAGCCAGATGGTGAGGCGAGACCCGCGCCCGACCTCGCTCGTCACCTGGATCCGTCCCCCCGCCTGCGCGACGATGCCGTAGGAGGTCGCCAGCCCGAGCCCCGTGCCGCGCCCCTCGCCCTTGGTGGTGAAGAAGGGCTCGAAGAGGTGCGACATCACCCGGGGGCTCATGCCCTCGCCGCTGTCGGCGACCTCGATCGCCACCCAGTCGCCGGGCTCCTCCAGGCCGATCGCCGTCGCGGCGCCCGCGTCGAGCCGCCGGTTGCGCGTCTCGATCGCGAGCCTCCCGCCGTGCGGCATGGCATCTCGGGCGTTGGCGGCGAGGTTGGTGAGGACCTGTCCGAGCTGGCCGGGATCGATCACCACCGGCCAGAGGTCCGGCGCCAGGTCGGCGACGACCTCGACGCTCTCGCCGACGAGCCGGGCGAGCATGCGGGTGAGCGCCCGGATCTCCCCGTTGACCTCGACCACCCGGGGCGCGGCGAGGCGGCGGCGGGAGAAGAGCAGGAGCTGCCGGGTGAGGGCCGCGGCGCGGTCGGCCGACGAGCGGATCTCGCCCAGGGCGTCGGCCCGCTCCTCCTCGGTGTCCGCCTGCTCGGCCGCCTGGACCGCGGCGATGATGACGGTGAGCACGTTGTTGAAGTCGTGGGCCAGGCCGCCCGCCAGGCGCCCGACGCTCTCGAGCTTGGCCGCCTGGAGGAGGCTCTCCTCGAGCTGCCGGCGCTCGGTCACGTCCACGTCGATGCCGACCACCCGCAGCACGCCGCCGCCGGGGTCGTACTCGGGCCTCCCGACCGCGAGGAGCCACCGGGTCTCGCCCGTGGCCCGGGTCACGCGGAAGCGCAGGTCGACCCGGGTGCCCTTGGCGATCGAGCGCCGCACTGCCGCCCGGAGGGCGCCGACGTCCTCGGGGCGGACCAGGGACAGGATCCGCTCCAGGGGGACGGGCTCGCCGCGGGCGACGCCGAAGGTGACGGCGTCGGCCCCCGAGAGCGTCACCTTCCCGTCCGCCGCCCGCCACTCCCAGATGCCCACGCCGGCGGCCTCTTGCGCCAGGAGGAGCCAGCTCTGGCTCTGGCGGAGCAGCTCGTTCGAGGTCCGCAGCGCGGTGGTGCGATCGGCCACCGTCGCCTCGAGCGCCCGCTGGGCGGCGGACAGCTCGCCCTGGACCTCCACCAGCTGGTGGACCTTGTCCTGCAGCTGGCCGTCGAGCTCCAGGAGGCGGCGCTGCTGCTCGCGGTTCTCGGCGGAGGTCGCCGCCACGTTGGCGACGTTCTGGAGGAAGGGGAGGTAGGGCGCCGCCGCGGCGCGGTCGGACAGGAGCAGGGCGAGCTGGCCGTAGTCCGCGGTCGCCGTGCGCAGGGGGTGGATGGTCGCGTCCGATCCCGGGGGCTGGTGGACGCAGGTCGCGCAGCCGCCACCGGGGCGGTCGCAGGGAGAGGCCGGGGCCGGCCAGGGCCCGGTGGCGCGGACCAGCCGGCGCTCGGAGCAGAGGGCCGCGCCGGAGACCCCGGGGATGGCGCACGCCGCCTCGCAGAGGAAGCTGGCGATCCGCTCCAGGTCGGGCAGCGCGTGCAGCGCGCTCTCGGCGAGGATCAGCTTGCCGAGGACCCGGACGTCGAGGCCGGCGTCAGGGGTGGCTGCTCGCTCGCTCACGGCGCTCGCCCGGGATGCCGACGGAGAAGCTGCCGAGGCTGTTGGCCATGCCGGGTCCTCCCCGTTCAAGGCGCCTCGTCCGGACCCGCCGAGGGATCCGACCGAACCCGATCGGATCTCAGCGCCCTCCTTGCTTGGCATCAAGTGATTTCTGCCATGTGTTCGGGGGAGCCCAAGCGGGGGTCAACGATGTCGGATAGGGTCGATACGGGATCTCCCCACGGGAGCGATCGGGCTCCTGCTGGGCAGCGAGGCGGCGATCGCCGCTCGACGGACCTGTCGCAGGGAGGCGCCCGCGCCCGCGGCGGCGCGATCGCCCCCGAGTCAACCCCGCGACGCGACGCGGAGGGTGGCCCGTCCGCCCTGGTGGCCGATTGCGAGCCACCCCCTCGTGCTAGGCTCCCGCGCATGAGCGCAGCAAAGCTTCGGGCCGGGGTGCTCCTGCTCGCGCCGCTGGCCTACGGCCTCATCGCCTACTCGGCGCAGGCGGCCGCGGACCGGGCCTTCGACGCCCGGATGCGGCGCGACCGGGCCGAGCTCTCGGCGAGCCTGGAGCGACACGGCGCGCCCCCGCAGCTGGTCGCGGACGTGGCCGCCTACGAGGCGGCCGCCGCCCGGAACGTGGCGGGGCTCGCGTGGACCACCGGCTCGGCCTGCATCGGGGCGCTCATGTTCCTCGGGGTGACGCTCGGGGGGCTGGGGGCCGTGGGCCCGAGGGGCGGAGCCCCCCACCCGTAGGCGGAGGGTCGGGCTGGCGTGGCGCGCGCCGCGCCGCTAGTCCACTCCCCATGGAACATCGCCAGCTGGGCAGGTCGGGGCTGATGGTGCCGGCGCTCACCCTGGGGACGGGGACGTTCGGCGGCGCGAACGACTTCTTCAAGGGGTTCGGCTCGGTCGACGTGGCAGGGGCGAGGCGCCTGGTGGGGATCTGCCTGGAGGCAGGCCTCGGCATGTTCGACTCTGCCGACGTCTACTCCGGCGGCCTGGCCGAGGAGATCCTGGGGAAGGCCATCCAGGGCCACCGGGAGGAGGTGCTGATCTCCACCAAGGCGACCTTCCGCATGGGACCGGGGCCGAACGAGGTGGGCTCCTCGCGCCACCACCTGCTCCGCGCCTGCGAGGCCAGCCTGCGCCGGCTGGGGACGGACCGGATCGACCTCTACCAGCTGCACGGCTTCGACGCCCTGACGCCGGTCGAGGAGGTGCTGGGGACGCTCGACGGCCTGGTCCGCGCCGGCAAGGTCCGCTACGTCGGCTGCTCCAACTTCTCCGGCTGGCACCTGATGAAGTCGCTGGCCACGTCCGACCGGCTGGGGCTGGCGCGCTACGTGGCCCACCAGGCCTACTACTCGCTGCTCGGCCGTGAGTACGAGTGGGAGCTGATGCCGCTCGGGCTCGACCAGGGCGTGGGCGCGGTGGTCTGGAGCCCGCTCGGCTGGGGGCGCCTCACGGGCAAGCTCCGGCGCGGGCAGCCGCCCCCGGCCGAGAGCCGGGTCCGGAGCGACGTCACGATGGCGGGCGGCCCGCAGGTCGACCCCGAGCACCTCTACCGGGTGGTGGACGCCCTCGAGGCGGTGAGCCGCGAGGCCGGCAAGACCGTGCCGCAGGTGGCGCTCGCCTGGCTCCTCTCCCGGCCGACCGTGTCCACCGTGATCATCGGCGCGCGGAACGAGGAGCAGCTCCGGCAGAACCTGGGCGCGCTCGGCTGGCGGCTCACCCCGGCGCAGGTCGCCACCCTCGACGCGGCCAGCGCCCGCCCCCTCGTCTACCCGTACTGGCACCAGCGGCAGTTCAAGGACCGGAACCCGCCGCCGGTGGAGTGACGTCGCGGGAGCGCCCGGCCAGCAGGTGGTGGCCGAGCGCCGCCAGGGCGGCGAGGACCGCGATGGTGTAGGCGAGGTTCCGCCCCTGCCAGAGGCTCGCCAGCCACCGGTCGGCCTCGCTGGCGAAGAGGACCGCCTTCCCGCCGATGACCTCCACCTCCCGCTGGTACCTCCGGGACCCCTCCCACTCGTCCACCAGGTCGTTCTGCGCGGCCGGTGCAGCCGCCAGGTAGACGGCCACGGCGACGCTCCAGCCCACCGCCAGGATGCCGGCGGTGACGGCCCGGGCCCGGGTCAGGGCGCGCGGTGAGGGCGTCGCGGCCGTCGAGGCGGCGTCCGGGGCCGGGTCTCCGCTGGGGGGCATCTCGGACCTCGACCCCGACATGGGACCAAGGTTAACCGAACGGCGGGGCCCCGGCTGCGGGTCGCCACCCGAGGCTCCCCCGGGCTGGCCCGGACCGGGTGGCGCCCGTCAAGAACTGCTGCCCGACCCCGGGAGCGCGTGCTATCAGGCATGTCCACCATGAGATACCTGCCCCTGGCTGCCCTGCTGCTCGTCAGCAACGCCCTCGCCGACGAGGGGATGTGGACGTTCAACGGCTTCCCCTCCGACAAGGTGCAGGCGAGGTACGGCTTCTCGCCGAGCAAGGAGTGGCTCGACAAGGTCCGGCTCTCGTCGGCGCGCATGGCGGAGGGCTGCTCGGCGAGCTTCGTCTCGCCGAACGGCCTGGTGATGTTCAACCACCACTGCGCCCACTCGTGCATCGAGCAGCTCTCCACCGCCAAGAAGGACTTCGTGGCGAGCGGCTTCCTCGCCAAGACCGAGAAGGACGAGGTCAAGTGCCCCGCCCTGGAGATCGACCAGCTCACCGACCTGAGCGAGGTGACCGACCGGGTGAGCCAGGCCACCGCCGGGCTCTCCGGGCCGCCCTACGAGGAGGCGCGGAAGAAGGTCTTCGCCCAGATGGAGAACGAGTGCGCGGGCGGGAACGACAAGGTCCGCTGCGAGGTGGTGAGCCTCTACCACGGCGGGAAGTACGACCTGTACCGGTACCGCCGCTACCAGGACGTGCGCCTGGTGTTCGCGCCCGAGTTCGCCATCGCCTTCTTCGGCGGTGACCCCGACAACTTCATGTTCCCCCGCTACGACCTCGACGTCTCCTTCGTCCGGGTCTACGAGGACGGGAAGCCCGCCCGGACCGACAGCTACTTCCAGTGGTCGCCGGCGGGTGTGAAGGAAGGGGACCTCACCTTCGTCTCCGGCAACCCGGGAGGGACCTCGCGCAACTGGACGGTGGCCGAGCTCGAGTACGAGCGGGACGTCACCCTCCCGGAGCGCTTGATCGTCCTGGCCCAGTGGCGAGGCCTGCTCACCGAGTTCCAGGAGCGGGGGCCGGAGCAGAAGCGGATCTCCACCGCCATGCTGTTCTACGTGGAGAACTCCTACAAGGCGCTGCGCGGGCGGTTCGAGGCCCTGGTCGACAAGCCCTTCTTCGCCGGCAAGGTCGCCGCCGAGCAGGAGCTCCGCGCCAAGATCGAGGCGAACGCGGCGCTGAGGGCCAGGTACGGCGGGGCCTGGGACGCCATCGCCCGGGCCAAGGCCGAGCAGCGCGACCTCCGCAAGCCCCTCGGCTACGTCGGCTTCGGCGCGGCGTTCAGCTCCGACCTGTTCCGGGCCGCCCAGACCCTGGTGCGGGCGGCGGAGGAGCGGACCAAGGACAACGGGGTCCGGCTCGAGGAGTACTCCGACGCGCGCCTCCCGCAGATGAAGGCGCACCTGCTCTCCCGGGCGCCGGTCTACCGGGACTTCGAGATCCTGAAGCTGACCTTCTCCCTCACGAAGCTGCGCGAGGAGCTGGGGGCGGACGACCCGTTCGTGCACAAGGTGCTGGGCAAGAAGTCGCCGAAGGAGCTGGCCACCGAGCTCGTCCGCGGCACCAAGCTGGGCACCGATCCGGCCGGGCTCGCGCTGCGCAAGTCGCTCTGGGAGAAGGGCAGGGCCGCGGTCGACGCGTCGAGCGACCCGATGATCGCCTTCGCCCGGCTGGTCGACCCCGACGCCCGCGCGATCCGCAAGCACTTCGAGGACGACGTCGAGTCGGTGCTGAAGAAGAACGAGGAGCTGGTCGCCCGGGCCCGGTTCGAGATCTACGGGACGAGCACCTACCCTGACGCGACCTTCACCCCCCGGCTGTCGTACGGCTCGGTCCAGGGCTACCGGGAGAACGGCCACGAGGTGAAGCCCATCACCACCCTCGGCGGGGCCTTCGCCCGGGCCACCGGGCGGGACCCGTTCCAGCTGCCCGACTCGTGGATCAAGGCCCAGCCCCGGCTCGATCCGAGCACGCCGTTCAACTTCTGCTCCACCAACGACATCATCGGCGGGAACTCCGGCTCGCCGGTGATCGACAAGGAGGCGCGGATCGTCGGCCTGGTCTTCGACGGCAACATCCAGTCGCTGGGCGGCGACTACGGCTTCGACGAGTCCGTGAACCGCGCGGTGTCGGTGCACAGCGCCGCCATCCTCGAGGCGCTCGACAAGATCTACCGCGCGGAGCGGCTGGTGAGGGAGCTGCGGCCGGCGCCGGCGACCGGGGCGGGGGCGCGCTAGCTCCCCGCTCCCACGGCCCCGCGGCGCATGGTCCCCCCGGCCGCGCGTCGCGGTTATGATGGCGGGCATGGACCTCGAGCTCCTCTACGGGCGCGGGACGCTCCGGGTGCGCCTCCCGGGCGAGCTGCAGGTGACGGTCGTCCGGAAGCCGGCCATGCCGGTCCTGCCGAACCCGGAGGAGGCGGTCCGGGCGGCGCTGGCCGGCCCGGTGGCGGCGCGGCCGCTCCGGGAGGAGGCGCACGGGCGGACGAGCGCCTGTATCCTCGTCTGCGACATCACCCGTCCGGTCCCGAACGGTCTCCTGCTCGGCCCCATCGTCCGGGAGCTGCTCGAGGGGGGAGTGCCCCGCGACCGGATCACGGTGCTGGTGGCGACCGGGCTCCACCGGCCGAACCTGGGGGCGGAGCTGGCGGAGCTGATCGGCGACCGGTGGGTGCTCGAGACGGTGAAGGTCGAGAACCACGACGCGCGCGACGACGCCGCCCACCTCGACCTGGGCCGCACCGCCAGCGGCACGCCGGTCAAGATCGACCGCCGCTTCGCCGGGGCGGAGCTGAAGCTCGTGACCGGGCTGGTGGAGCCGCACTTCATGGCCGGCTACTCGGGCGGGCGAAAGCTGATCGCGCCCGGGGTGGCCCACCGGGACACCATCACCACCTTCCACAGCTCGCGGTTCATGGCCCACCCGCGGGCCGACAACTGCGTGCTGGCCGGCAACCCGCTGCACGAGGAGCAGGTGGCCATCGCCGGCATGCTCGGCCGCGTGCTGGCGGTGAACACCGTCCTGGACGAGGCGCGGCGCCTCTCCTTCGTGAACTTCGGCGAAGTGCTGGCGAGCCACGCCGCGGCGGTGGCCTTCGTGGAGCGGTTCGCGGTGGTGCGGGTCCCGCGCCGGTTCCGGACCGTGGTCACGAGCGCGGCCGGCTACCCGCTCGACAAGACCTACTACCAGACGGTGAAGGGGATGGTGGCGCCGAAGGACATCCTCGCCCCCGGCGCGAACCTGATCGTGGCCTCCGAGTGCTCGGAGGGGATGGGCTCCCGCGAGTACGTGGCCGCGCAGCGGCGGCTCGTGGCGCTGGGCGAGGACGGCTTCCTCGCCGAGATCGCCGACAAGCGCTTCGCCGACGTGGACGAGTGGCAGACGCAGATGCAGGTGAAGCCCATGCGGAGGGCGCGGGTCCACCTCTACACCCGCGGCCTCGGCCCGGACGACCGCGCCCTGACCGGCGTGTACCTCGTCGACTCGATCGAGGAGGCGGTGGCGGCGAGCGTGCGGGCGAGCGGGGACGCCGCCGTGGCCGTGATCCCCGAGGGACCCTACGTGGTGCCGGTGTGCGAGGAGGCGTCCGCCGGCTGAGCGGAGGGGCGGGCGCGCCTCACGGCCGCCGGCCGACCGGGAGCACCCCGAGGACCTCCTCGCCCTCCGGGAGGGCGAGCACCTCGCGCGCCTCGCGCGGCTTGAAGCCGCCGACGTAGGTGCTGCCCAGGCCGAGCGCCTCGGCCTGGAGGAAGAAGCCCTGCGCGGCGAGCCCCGCCTCGACGGCCATGAACTGGGCGCCCCGGTCCCCCATGGCGCTCATCTTCGCGAGCGCCCCCGCGACCACGAAGACGGCCGGCGCCCGGGCGATCCACGCCTGGCCCACGGCGCGCTGCTCGAGCTCGATCCGGCGATCGCCCGTGGCCACGAGCTCCAGGGCGTGCGGGGCGGGGAGGTAGCGGTAGAGCCCCGCGGGCAGGTCGCGCACCGCGCCCGCGACCAGGTAGAGCTGGAGCGGGTAGGCCGCCCGGGCGGAGGGCGCGGTCCGGTGGCCCTTGTCGTCGGTCACGCCCTGGGCCGCCCAGCAGAGCTGGCCAACCTCGGCCAGGGAGAGCGGCGCGTCGGCCGGGCTGCGGAGCGAGCGGCGCTGGTGCAGGGCCGCCTCCACGGAGACGGGGCCCTGCGTCCGGGCCGCCGGGAGCGGGATCCGGCCGGCCGGCTCCGCGGGCCGGGCGAGAGGGGATGCGGCAAGGAGCGCGAGCGACAGCAGGGCAAGGCGCAGCTTCATCGAGGGACCTCCCGGCCCGCATCCGGCGAGCCCGGCGGGCGATCAGATCGCTCCTCGAGGCCGCGGTCGATGTGGTGAGGCGACGCAGGGAAGCCCCCGCCGTGGTCGTGGCGCTCGCGGTTTCGCCCCGGCGGGGCCTCTCGCGTGAGCCTCCGGTGGCCGCTACGGTGCGGAAGGAGTCTGGTGGGGGAACCTGCGGGAGGATTCGCCATGACCAAGATCCGCTTCGCCCTGATCGCCTCCGCGATCGCCGCCTGCGCCTGCTCGGGGGGCTCGAGCTCCACCGGCTCGGCCACCGGGGCGACCGCCGACGCGGCGGTCAGCGCCCAGCTTGCCGCGGTGGGCGTGCAGTGCACCGCGGCGCTACCGCCGCCGGCGGTGGCCGCCTGCACCGGGAAGACAGCGGGCGACAGCTGCACCGTGACGCGCGAGGGCCAGACCGTGACCGCGAAGTGCGGCAGCGACGACGGCGTCCTGATGTGCGGCGCGGACGAGGACGCGGACGGGCTCCCCCCGGTCCTCACCGACCCCTGCACGGGGAAGAACGCGGGCGACTCCTGCACCGTGACGGGGCACGAGCGCTCCTTCGCCGGCCTCTGCACCTCGGTGCTCTCGGGGACCGCGCTCGCCTGCCTCCCGCCGCCGCCTCCGCCCCCGCCGCCGGTGGCCGCCTGCACCGGCAAGGCCTCCGGGGACACGTGCAGCTGGGGCGATCCGTCCAGCCCCCACACCGGCAACTGCTACACGATCGGCGAGCACGCGATCCTGGTCTGCCTCCCGGCCCCGCCTCCCGAGCGACCGCGGGTGGCCGCCTGCGACGGCAAGGCCGCCGGCGCCGACTGCTCCGTGTCGTTCTTCGGCATGAGCCGGAGCGGGACCTGCCAGCAGCCCACCACCGGCACCATGCTCACCTGCGTGCTCACGCCGCCCGCGCCGCCGCAGGCCGCGGTGGACGCCTGCTCGGCCCACGCGGCCGGCGACGCCTGCTCCTTCACCTGGAAGGACGGGGACACGGTGAACGGCGCCTGCGCCGCCGAGGCCGACGGCACACTGGTCTGCTCGCCCGCGTGCCACCACTGAGCCGCCGCCTTCGGCCGCGCGCCTGGGCGGCCGCCGCGCTGCTCCTGCTCGCCTCCGCCTGCCGCGCCGCCGCCTCCCAGGGCGCGGCCGGCGGGCCGGAGGCGGGCGCCGCGGGGCCCGGGACCGCCGCGGGCGGCGCGCCCACGGCCCAGCCCCCGCCGGAGGCCTTCGACCCGGACGTGCCGCAGG
>DATKAL010000072.1:0-7044 GCA_035498135.1 Anaeromyxobacter sp. | reverse complement strand
CCGCCACCTCGCCCGGGCCCGGGCGGCCATCGAGCTCCCCGCCACCGTCCTGCCGCTCCTGGCGGCGGCGGACTGGGGGCTCGAGCAGGTCGAGGCGATCGCGGGCGCGATCGCCGCCGGGGAGGAGGGGCGGTGACCTCGCTCCGCGAGAGCCTGGCGTCGCGGCGCGTGGTGGTCTGCGTGGGCGCGGGCGGGGTGGGGAAGACCACCACCGCGGCGGCGGTGGCGCTCGCCCGGGCCCGCGAGGGAGCGCGCGCCCTGGTCTGCACCATCGACCCGGCCCGCCGGCTGGCCAACGCCCTCGGGCTCTCCGCCCTGGGGAACGTCGAGGCCCGGATCCCCGACCACAAGCTGGCCGAGGCCGGGCTCGCCCCGCGGGGCCAGCTCTGGGCGATGATGCTCGACGTGAAGCGGACCTGGGACGACCTGGTCACGCGCCACGCCCCCGACGCCGCCCGCCGCGACCGCATCCTCCGCAACCGCCTCTACCAGCAGATGTCCGCCGCCCTGGCCGGCTCCCAGGAGTACATGGCGATGGAGAAGCTCCACGAGCTGGCGACGGATCGCGACTACGACCTGATCGTCCTCGACACCCCGCCCACCGCCCACGCCCTCGACTTCCTCGAGGCGCCCGACCGGATCCTCGACTTCCTCGGGAACGAGACCGCCCGCTCGCTGCTCGCGCCCGCCATCGGCGCCGGCCGCCTCGGGCTCCGCCTGGCGCAGCTCGGGGGCGGCTACATCGCCAAGACCCTGGCTCGCTTCACCGGCCAGGACGTGCTCGCCGACCTGGGCGACTTCCTCCAGGGGTTCCAGGGGATGTACGACGGCTTCAAGGAGCGGGCGGCCGCCGTCCGGGCCCTCTTCTCCCGCCCCGAGGCCGGGTTCCTCCTCGTCTCCTCCCCGAGCCCGCTCGCCATCGGCGAGGCCCTCGCCTTCCACGAGCGGCTCCACGCCGAGGCCATGCCCATCGCCGGCCTGGTGGTGAACCGCCTCACCCCCGACCTGCGCCCCGGCGACGGCCCGCTCCCCGGGGCGGCAGCGCTCGCCCCCCTCCTGCCGCCCGGCGCCGAGCCGGGGCTGGCGGCGCGCCTCGCCGCCACGCTGGCCGAGCACCAGTCCCTGGTCGTGGCCGAGCGGCGGGCGATCGCCCCGCTGCTCGAGCGGCTCGCCGGGCCGGCCGCCCTCGTGCCCCGGCTGGAGAGCGACGTCCACGACCTGGCGGGCCTCGCCATGCTCGGCGACCGGCTCTGAGCCATGGCTCGCGCCGCGCTGGTTCCGAATCTCGCGCGCTCGTCCTAGGATGGCGCCGATGCGGCTCCCCGATCTCGAGGTGCGGACCGGCGCGGCGCGCGAGCTGGTCGAGATCACCGGCCCGGTGCGGGCGGCGCTCCGCGCGGCCAGGGTGCGGGAGGGGCTCCTGGTGGTGGCCTCGCCGCACACCACCGCCGGCGTGACCGTGCAGGAGAACGCCGACCCGGACGTCCGCCGGGACCTGCTCCTCGCCCTCTCCAACGCGATCCCGGACGCGCCACCCCAGGGGCGCTACCGCCACGCAGAAGGGAACAGCCCGGCCCACGCCATGACCTCGCTGGTGGGCACCGCCGCGACCTTGATCGTGGAGGACGGCGAGCTGGTGCTCGGGACCTGGCAGGGCGTGTACCTCTGCGAGTTCGACGGGCCGCGGACGCGGACCGTGATGCTCAAGGTGATCCCGGGATGAGGCGCCCCGCCCCCCGGTGGCCCCGCGGCCCCGCGGCCGCGCTCGCCGCCGCCTTGCTCGGCTGCGCCGCCGTCCCGCATCCGCCGGCGGCCGGGCCCGCCCTTGCGCCGTCCCCCGCCCCCGCGCCTCCCCGGCCGGCGGAGCTCGCCTTCCCTCCCGAGGAGGTGAAGGTCTCGCCCGTCGAGCTCGAGCTCGCGGGGAAGAACGACGAGGAGCTGTTCGCGATCGGGAGCGCCGCGTTCGAGGCCGGGGACTTCCGCCGCGCCGCGGCCGCCTTCGCCCGGCTCGCCGACCTCTCCCCCGCCTCCCCCCACCAGGCCGCCGCCCTCTTCGACGCCGGGCTCGCCTACGAGCGGCTCGAGGAGTGGCGGCTGGCCCTCGAGCGCTTCCGCGCCCTGGAGGGGCGGTTCGAGGGGCCGGACGCGCTCGAGGCGAGCTTCAAGGCGGCGGAGTGCCTCTACCACCTGGGCGAGCGCCCCGAGGCCCGCGCCGCCCTGGACGCGATCGCCCGGCGGCCGCTCCTCCCGGCCGGCGACCGGATCCGGGCCCTCGCCCAGCGCGGGGTGGTGGAGCTGGAGCAGGGCGCGGCGGAGGACGCGGAGCGGACCTTCCGGCTCGCCCTCTCCCTCTGGCAGTCGGGGAGCGAGGAGGAGCGGCTCGACCCCTACTACGCCGCCCAGGCGCAGTACTACCTGGGCGAAGTCTACCGGGGCTGGTTCCAGGCGCTGCCCCTCGACCCGTCCCTGGGGGACGAGGAGCGGCTCCGCCAGGACCTCGAGCACAAGGCGGAGATGCTCCTCTCCGCGCAGGGCCACTACCTGCGGGCGATCCGGATGGGCGAGGACCGCTGGGCGGTCGGCGCCGGCTTCCGGATCGGCGAGCTCTACGACGAGCTCCGCCGCCAGCTCCTCGAGGCCCCCCTCCCGCCCGGCCTCGACGACGAGCACGCCCAGGCCTACCGGACCGAGCTGCGGCAGCGCGTCCGGGTGCTGGCGGCCAAGGCGATCACCGCCTACGAGCAGACCCTCTCGCGCGCCGCCCGCTCGGGGGTGGACGACCTCCGCTTCCTCGGGGACGCCCAGGCCTCGCTGGCGCGCCTGCGGCAGGCGCTGGCGGAGGACGCGCGGCCGGGGAGCTGAGGGCGATCAGCGGCCGGTCAGGGATCGCGCGCCGCCGCGTCCGCCGGGTACATCGCGTCCAGCTCCGCCCGGAAGCGCTGCTCGACCACCTTCCGCTTCACCTTCTGCGACGGGGTGAGCTCCCCCTCCGCCTCGCTGAGCTCGCGGGGGAGGACGGTGAACCGCTTCACGGTCGCGAAGCGCGGGAGGCCGGCGTTGAGCCGCTCCACCGCCCGCTGCAGCTCGGCCCGCACCGCCGGGTCGCGCGAGCGCTCCTCGAGCGAGGCGGGCGCGCTCCCGCTCCGCGCCGCCCAGGCGGCGAGCGCCTCGGGGTCGAGGGTGACGAGCGCGGTCACGTAGTTCCGGCGGTCGCCGTGGACGAGGACCTGGGAGACCAGGGGCGAGAGCCCCTTCAGCTTCCCCTCCAGGTCGGCGGGGGCGACGTACTTGCCCCCCGAGGTCTTGATCAGGTCCTTCTTCCGGTCGGTGATGGTGAGGAACCCCTCCCCGTCGACGGTGCCCACGTCGCCGGTGTGGAGCCACCCCTCCTGGTCGAGCGCCTCGGCGGTCTGCTCGGGCAGCCCGCGGTAGCCGCGCATGATCCAGGGGCCGCGCATCAGCACCTCGCCGTCCTCGGCGATGCGCACCTCGGTCCCGGGGAAGGGCGGCCCCACCGTGCCGATCCGGTTGGCGAAGGGGAGGTTGCAGTGGGTGGCGGCCGAGGACTCGGTGAGCCCATAGCCCTCCAGGATCCGGACGCCCATGGCGTCGAAGAACTCGTTCACCTCCCGGGCGAGCGGCGCCGAGCCGGAGATGAAGAACTGGAGCCGGCCGCCGAAACGGTCGCGCACCTTGCGGCAGACGAGCCGGTCGGCGAGGACGGCCTGGGCGGCGAGGAGCGCGCCGGGCTTCTCCCCCGCCCGCAGGAGCCTGGACCGCTCCACCCCCACGTCGAGCGCCCAGCGGAAGAGGGCGGCCCGGACGGCGCCGCCCTCGCGGGCGGTGGCCAGCACCTTGTTCCGCACCTTCTCGAAGATCCGGGGGACCGCGCAGACGAAGGTGGGGCGCAGCGCGGCCAGGTTGTCCACCAGCTTCTCCACCCGCCCGTCCACCGCGGTGACGAAGCCGATCCGGAGCTGCGCCGTGCCGATCATCTTCCCGAACGAGTGGGCGAGCGGCAGCCAGAAGAGCTGCAGGGCCCCGGCGTGGTCGAGGATCCCCGACCGCTGCACCGAGAGCGACTGCGCCACCCAGGCGGAGTGGGTGAGCTCGACGCCCTTCGGACGGCCGGTGGTGCCGGAGGTGTAGAGGAGGGTGGCGAGCGCCTCGGGGCGGACCGAGGCCGCCGCCTCCTCGAAGGCGCCCGGGTGGGCCGCGTCCCACTCCTGCCCGCGCGCCTCCAGCTCGGCGAAGGTGATCACCCAGCCGTCCGCCGACGGGCGCCCGTCGAAGGTGACGACGTGGCGCAGGACCGGCAGCTCCTCCCGCCGCGCGGCCAGCTTGGCCACCTGCTCGTCGTTCTCCGCGAAGGCCACCACCGTCCCCCCGTCGGCGAGGATGAAGGCGCACTCCTCGGCGGTGGTGGAGGGGTAGATGGTGCTGGTGGCGGCGCCGGCGCAGAGGACCCCGAGGTCGGCGAGGATCCACTCGATCCGGGTGGCGGAGAGGATGGCGCAGACCTGCTCGGCTCCCACCCCCAGGGCGCGCAGCCCGGAGGCGACCGCGCGCACGCGCTCCTCGGTCTGCGCCCAGCTCAGGCTCCGCCAGCCGCCGTCCGCCGGGTGGCGGAAGGCCTCGCGGTCGGGCGTCTGCCCCACCCGCCAGAGGAACAGCTCGGGCACGGTGCTCGGTGCGGTCTCGGCCAAGGCGCCCTCCTCCCCCGTCGCGCGGCGACTGTAGTCCGAAGGGCGGCCGGGCGCAGCAGGGGCGAGGGTGCCTGCGCCCCCGGGCCGCGGGCGGGCCACCCCTCCTCCGCCTTAACGCCGTCCTGTCCGCTTCAACGTCCTACGCCGTCATCCCCCTGGGCGCTTGACAGGGAATGCATCCGCTACTTAGGATTCTCGTCCAACAGAACGGAAGACACCGATCCTCCGAGGACCCCATGCCCATCCCGCCCGAGAGAAAGCTGCGCTTCGAGACGCTCCAGGTACACGCCGGCCAGGAGCCCGCCCCGGGCACCAACGCCCGGGCGGTGCCCATCTACCAGACCACCTCCTACACCTTCGACTCGGCCGAGCACGGCGCGAACCTGTTCGCGCTCAAGGAGTTCGGGAACATCTACACGCGGATCATGAACCCGACCACGGACGTCTTCGAGAAGCGGATCGCCGCGCTCGAGGGCGGCGCGGCGGCCCTCGCCACCGCGTCCGGGCAGGCGGCCCAGTTCCTCGCCATCTCCACCCTCGCCCAGGCCGGCGACAACATCGTCTCGAGCAGCCTCCTCTACGGGGGCACGTACAACCAGTTCAAGGTGACCCTCCCCCGCCTCGGGATCGGCGTGAAGCTGGTGGACGGCGACGACGCCGTCGCGCTGGAGCGGGCGATCGACGGGAAGACCAAGGCGCTCTACGTCGAGTCGCTCGCCAACCCGTCCGGCAGCGTCCCAGACTTCCAGGCCCTGGCCGCCCTCGCCCGCTCGAAGAAGATCCCCCTCATCGTGGACAACACCTTCGGCGCGGCCGGCTACCTGGTGCGCCCCATCGAGCACGGCGCCGACCTGGTGGTCCAGTCGGCCACCAAGTGGATCGGCGGGCACGGCACCTCGATCGGCGGGGTGATCGTCGACTCGGCCCGGTTCGACTGGGCGGCGAGCGGGAAGTTCCCGATCTTCACCGACCCCTCCCCCGGCTACCACGGCCTGGTGTTCAACGACGTCTTCGGCCCGAAGGGGCCCTTCGGCAACATCCAGTTCATCATCCGCGCCCGGGTGGAGGGGCTGCGCGACCTCGGCCCGGCCCTCTCCCCCTTCAACGCCTTCCTGCTCCTGCAGGGGCTCGAGACCCTCTCGCTCCGGGTCCAGCGCCACGGCGAGAACGCGCTCGCGCTGGCCAAGTGGCTCAAGACCCACCCCCAGGTGGCCTGGGTGAACTACACCGGCCTCGAGGAGCACCCGTCCTACCAGCGCGCCCGCAAGTACCTGAGGAACGGGTTCGGGAGCGTGTTCACCTTCGGCATCAAGGGCGGCTTCGAGGCGGGGAAGAAGTTCATCAACGCGGTGAAGCTCGCCTCGCACCTCGCCAACGTGGGGGACGCGAAGACGCTCGTGATCCACCCCGCCTCCACCACGCACCAGCAGCTGAGCGACGCCGAGCAGGAGAGCGCCGGGGTGACGCCGGACCAGGTCCGGGTCTCGGTCGGGCTCGAGCACATCGAGGACATCAAGGAGGATTTCGACGAGGCCTTCCGCGCGGCCCGGTAGGGGCGCACCTCCCCTCGTCATCGCCGCCTTCCGGGCCGATCCGGCCTGGAAGATCGGGAAGGGGCCCTGGGCGACCGGGGCCCCTTTTTTTGTGATCGTAAGTGCCTGATTTCACGGCCGTGAGCTGGATGCCCCGCGAGAGCACGCGATCCGGCATCCCCGCGGCACCTCCAGCAGCCTCCCAGGAGGCCTAACCGCGCGAAAACACCCATCCCACGGTACATCGACAAGATTGACACCCACATGGTCCGAGCCCGTAGCATGCGGGCTCGAAGGGGGCTGCGCCCGAGGCCGCGCGCCCGCCCGAGGAGCGGTGGGGAATGCGCTACGTCCGATTGGGTCTGATGGTGGGGGCGCTCTGCGCCTGCCAGCCCGCGCCCCGGGTCGGACCGCCGACCCAGGGAGGCGTCGCGGCCGACGGCCACTTCTCCTCCCTGGTGCAGACCATCTTCGTCCCGCGGTGCGCCACCTCGGCCTGCCACGCCGGGGGGATCCCGCCCCCGAACGCCCCCCTCAACCTCGAGGCCGAGAACGCCTACGGCCAGCTGGTGGGCGTCCCCGCCGCCCAGCTCCCCGGCATGAACCTGGTCGAGCCGGGCGACCCCGCGAACAGCTACCTCGTCCTCAAGCTCCGCGGCACGGCCGGGGACGCGGGCGGCGTGGCGTCGCTGATGCCGCTCGCCGCCGCCGCCCTCGACGAGGCGGACATCGAGGCCATCGAAGCCTGGATCGCCGACGGAGCCCAGAATGACTGACCGACCGCACCGCTCGCCGCCGCGCGCCGC
>DATKAL010000071.1:0-4048 GCA_035498135.1 Anaeromyxobacter sp. | reverse complement strand
GGTCCAGCAGATCTCCCAGCAGACCCGGATCATCGCGGTGAACGGAGCGGTGGAGGCGGCGGGGAACGCCGAGCGGAGCCGCACCTTCGGCAACGTGGCGCGGGACATGGTGAAGCTCGCCGAGGACACCCACCGGGCGGGCAAGGAGATCTCCGCCGCCCTGGCCGAGATCTCCGAGGCGGTCCGCGCCCTCTCCGCCGCGGGCGAGCGGCTCGTGCAGGCGGCCCGGGTGCGCGGCGCGGCCGCGGCCGAGGGGCTCGGGGCGGTGGCCCGGATCCGGGACGGGCTGGCCGAGGTGCTCCGGAGCTTCGACGAGGGCGGGGCGGGCGCGCGGCGCTGAACCGCTCGACGGCGGGCGCCCGCCGTGGTTGGAGTAGGGCGCATGTCGACCTGGATGCTCTGGCTGCTCCTGAGCTGGATCACGGGCAGCCCGCTGGGGGCGGCGGCCATCCTGCTCCTCGTCTGGTGGCTGGGGGACCGGGTCACCTTCCGGCTCCTGCCCGATCCCTTCCGCCTGCTCTCCCGCTCGCGGCGGACGGGTCAGCTCCGCCGGACGCTCGCCCAGAACCCCCACGACCGGCGCGCCCGCTTCGAGCTGGCCACGCTCCTCCTCGACGCCCGCCGGCCCGCGGCCGCCGCGGAGGTCCTCCGGCCCAACGTCGAGGCGGGCGACGAGGACGTCCACACCGCCTACACCATGGGTGCGGCGCTGGCCCGGAGCGGGCAAGGGGACGCCGCCGAGCGCGTCCTGGCGGTGGCCCGCGCCGAGGAGCCGGGGTTTCGCTCCGGCGAGCTCGACCTGGAGCTCGGGCGGCTGCGCGTGAGGCGCGGGGACTTCCCCGGAGCGCGCGAGGCGCTGGAGCGGCTGGTCGCCCTCCGCCCCGGCTCGGTGGAGGGGCGCTACTGGCTCTCCCGGGCGCTGGCGGGCGCCGGCGACGGCGCCGGGGCCCGCCGCGTGGCCGAGGAGGCCTGGCGGGAGTACTCGGCCCTGCCGCGGTTCCAGCGCGCCCGGGAGCGCCCCTTCGCCTGGCGCCTGCGGCCCTGGCGGCCGGCCCTGGTCGCCGCCGGGGTGGTGGCCGCGCTCGCGCTCCTCTGGCTGGCGGCGCTGCAGTCGGCGCCGGGCTAGCTGGCTCCGTTTGGGTTCGATGGAGCTTTCCCCCGCGGGGGCTGGCAAAGTGGATCACTCACCGTCCGCGAGGAGGGCACCTTGGAATCCACCGACATCTTTCGCCGCGCGCGGGACTTCCTGATCGCCCACCGCGAGGACTACGCCACCGCCTACCGCGACTTTCGCTGGCCGGTGCTCGACCGCTTCAACTGGGCGCTCGACTGGTTCGACATCCTGGCGGACGGGAACGGGCGCACCGCCCTCCACATCGTGGAGGAGGACGGCCGGGAGACCCGGGTCACCTTCGCCCAGCTGGCGGAGCGGTCGAACCGGGTGGCGACCTACTTCCGGCGGCGCGGCGTGGAGCGGGGTCACCGCATCCTGATGATGCTCCCCAACTGCGTGCAGATCTGGGACGTGATGCTCGCCGCCATGAAGCTCGGGGCGTGCGTGATCCCGGCCACCTCGCTCCTCACCCCCGAGGACCTCCGGGATCGCATCGAGCGCGGCCGGGTCACCCACGTGGTGACCGACCCGGCCGGCGCGGAGAAGCTCCGCGGCATCCCCGGGGAGTTCACCCGCCACGTGGTGGGCGAGCTGGTGCCCGGCTGGCTCCCCTTCGTCCACGCCTACGACGAGTCGGCCGCCTTCATCCCCCACGGCGAGACCCTCACCTCCGACCCGGTGCTCCTCTACTTCACCAGCGGTACCACCGCCAAGCCGAAGCTGGTGGTCCACACGCACCTCAGCTACCCGGTGGGCCACCTCTCCACCATGTACCGGATCGGGCTGCGCGAGGGCGACGTCCACATGAACATCTCCTCGCCGGGCTGGGCCAAGCACGCCTGGTCGAGCTTCTTCGCCCCCTTCAACGCCGGGGCGACCGTCTTCGTCTACAACTACGCCCGCTTCTCCGCCGACGCGGTCCTCGACGTGCTCTCCAAGTACGAGATCACCACGCTCTGCGCCCCGCCCACCGTCTGGCGCATGCTGATCCTGGCCGACCTCACCCTCAAGAAGGTGAAGGTGCGGGAGGCGCTCAGCGCCGGCGAGCCCCTCAACCCGGAGGTGATCGAGCGGGTGCGCCAGGCCTGGGGGGTGACCATCCGCGACGGCTACGGCCAGACCGAGACCACCGCCCAGATCGGCAACTCGCCCGGCCAGCGGCTCAAGCCCGGATCGATGGGCCGCCCGCTCCCCGGCTACCGGATCGCGCTCCTCGACGTGGAGGGGCGCGAGGGAGCCGAGGAGGGGGAGATCTCGATCGCCCTCGACCCCCGGCCGGCCGGGCTGATGGCCGGGTACGAGGGCGACCCGAACCTCGACGACTTCGTGACCCGGCACGCCCACTACCACACCGGCGACGTCGCCACCCGCGACGAGGAGGGCTACGTCACCTACGTCGGGCGCTCGGACGACGTCTTCAAGAGCTCCGACTACCGGATCAGCCCGTTCGAGCTGGAGAGCGCCCTCATCGAGCACGACGCGGTGGCGGAGGCGGCGGTGGTCCCGAGCCCCGACCCGGTCCGCGGGCTGGTGCCCAAGGCGTTCATCATCCTCAAGCCGGGGCGGGCCCCGGACCGCCCCCTGGCCGTGGAGCTCTTCCGCTTCCTGCGGCGCCGGCTCGCGCCCTACAAGCGCATCCGGCGGCTCGAGTTCTCCGACCTCCCGAAGACCGTCTCGGGGAAGATCCGCCGGGTGGAGCTCCGCCGGCGCGAGCAGCAGCGCCCGCCCGAGGGGCCGCGCGGAGCCCTCGAGTACTGGCAGGACGACTTCCCGGAGCTCAAGGAGGCCTAGGCGGGCGCTGCGCCGCACCGCCCCCCGGCCGGGCTTTCCGGCCGCGAAAGAAGCCGTGGCGCGGGCGGGGCGACCCGTTGCATGCTAGGCGCGACGCCGCCGGCGCTGGCCGGACGGCAGGATGCCCGCGAACCTCACGCCCCGCGCGCAGCGCCGCGCGGGCCGCCGGAGAACCGACCCCATGCCCCCATCCCGCGTGATCCGCACCCTGTCGATGCTCGGCGCCGACGGCGCGGGCAAGACCGCCCTGGTCGAGGCGTTCCTGCGCCTGGCCGACGCGAAGCGGGCGTCGCCGGAGGGCTCCACCTCCCGCCTCGACGCCGAGCCGGAGGAGAAGAAGCGGAACTTCACGCTCTCCCTCCACCCCGAGAGCTTCGAGGAGGGAGGCCGCTCCTTCCACGTCCTCGACTGCCCCGGGTTCGCCGCCTTCCTCACCGAGGTGGAGTGGGCGCTCCAGGTCACCGACGGCGCGATCCTGGCCGTCTCCGCCGTCGACGGCGCCCACAACCGGGCGGAGCGGACCTACGACGTGCTCGCCGACTCGAAGCGGCCGGCGCTGGGGGTGGTGGCCCGGCTGGACCACGAGCAGGCCGACTACCAGAAGGCCCTCGCCGACGTGGAGGCGTCGCTCAAGGTGAAGGCCATCCCGCTCCAGCTCCCCATCGGCATCGGGCCGAAGCTGAAGGGGTTCGTCGACCTGCTGGCCATGAAGGCCCGGCTCTGGGACGGGAAGACCTTCGGCAAGGTCGTCGACGGGGACGTGCCCGCGGACCTCAAGGCGGAGGCGGAGCGGCTGCGCACCACCCTGATCGAGGCGGCGGCGGAGGCGGACGACGAGCTGCTGGGCAAGTACCTGGAGGGCTCGGCGCTCAGCGAGGAGGAGATCGTCCGGGGCCTGGCCGCCGGGGCGGCCGCGCAGCGCTTCCTGCCGCTCGCCTGCGCCTGCTCCAAGTCCGGGATCGGCGTGCGCGAGCTCCTCGACCTGGTGGTGAAGCTGCTCCCCGCCCCCGAGGGGCGCGAGGTGAAGGGGGCGGACCTGGCCGGCAGGGAGGCGGTCCGCAACCCGGCCCCGGACGCCCCGTTCAGCGGGCAGGTCTTCAAGACCACCATCGACCACTTCGCCGGCCGGATCGACTACCTGCG
>DATKAL010000070.1:0-14914 GCA_035498135.1 Anaeromyxobacter sp. | reverse complement strand
CCTTCCGCACCCCGGGCGAGCTGGCCCGGGCGAAGATCTTCGCCTGGGAGGGGGATCCGGGGACGGTCAAGGCCTGGCGCGCGGCCGGGCTCCAGCCGGTGGTGCTGTCCTCCACCGATCTCGTCCCTGCCCTCTCCACCGGGATGATCGACTGCGTGGGCAACGTCCCGCTCTACATGCTCACCACGCGCGCCTTCGAGAAGGCCCGCTACCTCCTCGACCTCCCCTGGGGCTTCGTCCTCGCGGCCACCGTCGTGCGGCAGGACGCGTGGGAGCGGGTCCCGCCCGAGCTGCGGCCGCGGCTCCTCGCCATCGCCGGCGAGATCGCGGGGCGGATCGACGCCGGGGTCCGCCAGCTCAACGCCGACGCGGTGGAGGCCATGAAGCGCCAGGGGCTCGTCCCGGTGGCGGTCGACCCGGCCGCCTGGCGGCCCGCCCTGGAGCGGAGCTGGCCGGTGCTGCGGGGCGAGGTCGTCCCGGCGCCCTTCTTCGACGAGGTGAAGGGGGCGCGGGACGCCTGCCGCGCCCAGGCGGCGGCGCGCCAGGCCGCCGTTCGGTAGACGGGCTCCCGCGCTACCTGCGGGCGAGCGCGCCGGCCACCGTCTTGCGCAGCGCCTCCACGTCGCCCTTGCAGACGTAGCCGTCGATGCCGAGCCGGACCGCCGCCCAGCGGAGCGCCTCCTCGTCGTTCGACGAGTAGAGGTAGAGCGGGACGTGGCGGGTCTGCTCGCGCCGGCGGAGCACGGACACCAGCCCCTCGCCGGAGAGGGCCGGCATGTTCACGTCCACCAGGACCAGGTCGGGGCGGAGCTGCATCACCTGCTCGGTGGCCCCGAACGCGGTGGAGTGGACGTGGACCTCGTAGCCCTCGCGCTCCAGCAGCTCGCGGGCGCAGTCGAGGTGGACCGGGTCGTCGTCGACGACCAGGATCTTGGCGGCGCTCATGGTCACTCCTCCCTGGATGGCGTGCGCGGCAGGTGGACGGTGAAGGTGCTGCCCTCGCCCCGGCGGCTCGCCACCGAGATCCGGCCCCCGAGCAGCGCGGCGAGCGAGCGGGTGACGACCAGCCCCAGGCCCGTGCCCTCGTGGGACTTGGTGTGGGCGTCGTCGAGCTGCCCGAAGGGCACGAACAGGCGCGGGAGGTCCTCCTCGGCGATGCCGCAGCCGGTGTCGGCGACCGCGATCCGCGCGCCGCCCTCCCCCTCCGGCTCCGCCCGGATCGCGACCTCGCCTCGCTCGGTGAACTTGGCGGCGTTCGAGGCGAGGTTCAGCAGGATCTGCCGGAGCTTCTGGGCGTCGGTCGCCAGGGAGAGCCCCGGCGCCGCCGCGGTGCGGACCTCGACCGGCCGCGCGCCGACCAGGAGCCGGATGGTCGCCGCCACCTCGTCGACGAGCCCGGCCAGGTCGACGGGGGCGGCCACCACCCGCATCCCGCCCGCCTCCAGCTTGGAGGCGTCGAGGATGTTGTTCACCGTCCCCCGGAGCGAGGTCACCACCCGCTGGAGCGTCGCCACCTTCGTCCGCACGTGCTCGAGGCTGCCCTGCTCGCTCGCCAGCCGGAGGAGCTCGGCCAGGGCGACGATGGCGTTCACCGGGGACCGGAGCTCGTGGGTGGCGTGGGCGAGGAACCTGGCCCGCAGCCGCTCCAGCTCCTCCAGGTCGCGGGCGCGCGCCAGGGCCGCCTCGCGCTCGAGCCCGCTGCGCTCGAGCGCCAGCCCCTGGTGCTGGACCAGGTCGCGGACGGAGGCGTGCCCCCGGTAGTGGCCGTCCCCGTCCACCACGATCACGTCGTCGTAGACGGTGGCGGAGGGCCGGGAGAGGGCGCGCTCGACGGCCGAGGCCACGCCGGCGTCCTCGGGGAGGACGAGCGGCGACAGGTCCGCGATCCGGGTCACCGGCTTCCTCGCGTAGAGCTCGTGGCCGAAGTTGCGGGCGAGCTTGAGGAGGAGGCGGCCGCGGGTGAGCATCCCCACCGGGCGCTCCGCCTCGACCAGGGCGACCGCCTCGAGCATCGGCTGGGCGAAGAAGACCTCCGCCACCTCCTCCACCAGCCGCCCGGGCGCGATCCACGCCTCGCTGGAGAGGAGCCGGCCGACGCGCGCCTCGTCCCCGCGGGCCGGGGTGGACGCCGGCGGCGAGGGCTCGGCGGTGGGCGGGAGCACGGCGGGCATGACGGCGGGCGGCGGCATCGTCCGAAGGGGGGGCATCCTCCTCGCTGCCCGTGGCGGAGGCGCGGCACCGGGGTGACGGTCGCGGCTCGCCCTGGGAGGCGCGCCTCAGCGCACTCCGCGGGGCTCCCAGCGGTAGAACCGGTAGCGCCGCACCTCGCGCGATCCCTCGAGCGCGGTGAAGCTCCCCGCCGGCACGAGCGGCCCGAGCTTCTCCTCGATCCGCTCGCGCTGGGGCCCGAGCCCGTCCACGGTGACCACCAGGAGCGGCTCGCCGCGCGCCTGGGGCGCCGGATCATAGTAGGTCGGCCCGCTCCGCCGGTCGCCCAGGTAGGCGGGCGAGGCCCGGTCGTACCAGCCCAGCTGGCCGAGCGCGATCCAGTGGGTGACCGCGAGGCGCGCGCCCCCGGCCGCCGCCCGCGCTGCCGCCGCCCCCTCGCGCCACCCCCGCAGCTCGTCGAGCGGCGAGGCCGGCAGCGGGAGCGCCAGGGCGAGGGGCACGAGCGCGGAGAGCGCGAAGCCCACGCCGAGGGCCGGGCGGAGGAGCCGGGCGCCGGCGATGGCGAGGAGGACCGAGGCGGAGAGCCAGCCGGGCGCCGGCCAGTGTGGGAGCGCCCCCGGGGTGAAGGCGGCCGCGACGGTGAAGAGGGCGGCGACCGGCAGGGCGGAGAGCGCCAGCGCGGCGAGGAGCGGATCGCGGAGCGCGCGGAAGGCGCGCCAGCCGGCGGCCGCCGCCAGGCCGAGGATCAGGGGAGAGACGTACCCGGCCTGGGCGGCGAGCGATCCGGCCAGCCGGGCCACCGAGAAGGACCGCCCGCGCGCCCCGTGCTCGAGCTGGAAGGCGAACGACGGCCAGCCGCGGGCCGCGTTCCACAGGAGCATGGGCGAGGCGATCGCCAGGGCGAGGGCGGCGGCCGCCCACGGCCAGGGCCCGCGGAGGGCCCGCCGCCCCTCGGGCGAGGCGAGCAGGGCGCCGAGGAGGGCCAGGCCGAGGAGGCCGGCGGTGAGCTTCGAGAGCGCCGCGAGCCCGAGGAAGGCGCCGGAGAGCAGCAGCCAGCGCGGGCCGCGCCGGAAGGCCCGCCCGAAGGCCCACAGGGCGCCGGTCCAGGCGAAGGCGAGGGGGGCGTCCGGGGTGACGAGCGTGGCGCCCAGGGAGAACACCGGCGCCGCCTGGAGCAGCAGGGCGGCCGCCACCGCCGCGCGCTCGCCCCCTCGCTCCCTCGCCAGGGAGGCGGCGAGGAGCGTCGTCCCCGCCTGGAGCGCGATCGCGGGGAGGCGCGCGGCGACCGTGGACGCGCCGAGGAGGCGGAGCGCGCCCGCGAGCAGCCAGGCGACCATGGGCGGGTGATCGAGGTAGCCGGCGGAGAGGTGGCGCGACCAGTCGACGTAGTAGGCCTCGTCGACGGTGATCGGGACCCAGGCGGCGAGCGCCAGGCGGGCCGCCGCCCCGGCGAGCGCGATCGCCAGGACGGCGACGCCGGGGCGCTCGATCCCGGCCGAGGCTCCAGCGACTCCCTGCGGACTTGCGGCCGTGCTCGGCTCCTGCATGGCGGCCGGCGAGGGTCCTCGATCCGGGCCGCCCTGTCGAGCGCCCGGCGCCCGGTTCCCGAATCGACACGCAACCGTCCGCCGACCGTGACCCGTTCGGCGAGGATCCGCCCTGCCGAGTGCCCATCCTCGGGGGGCGATGCCGCCGCTCTACGCCCACGATCCCTTCCTTCAGATCCAGGCGGCGCTCTCGTACCGCTGGCTCGACGTCCCGATGGCCGTGGCCACGATCTCCTGCGAGGGCTGGGCGATCGCGCTGATCGCGGCGGCCTACGTCTACTCCCGCGAGCGGAGGCTCGACCGGGGGCTGCGGGTGGCGGTCCCGCTGGTCGCCTCGCTGCTGCTCGCCGGCCTGGTCGCCCAGCTCCTCAAGCACGCGGTGGACGTGCCGCGGCCGCTGGCCGTGCTCGGCCCCGCGGTCCACGTCCTGCTCGAGCCGCTCCGCGGCCGCTCCTTCCCCAGCGGCCACGCCGCGTCCGCCGCGGCGCTGGCGACGTTCGCGGCGCGGCGCTACGGCCTGCGGGCCTGGCCGCTCGGGCTCCTCGCCCTGGTGGGCGGCCTCTCGCGGATCTACGTGGGCGCCCACTGGGCGCTGGACGTCGTCGCGGGGTGGACGGTGGGGGCCGGGTCGGCCCTCGTCGCGGAGGGGGCCGCCCGGGCGTTCCGGGCCCGGCTTCAGCGGCTCGGGGGCGCTGCCCCGGCGATCGACTGAGCGACGACCCCGGGGCTCGCCCGGAACCGCTCCGCCCGCCACAGCTCGTAGTCCTTGAGGTGCACCCCGAGCCGCTCCACCGGGACGGTGGCGAGGTGGGTGACCCGCTCGAAGCGGGCCGCCAGCATCGGCGACATCGGGTCGCGGTGATCGGTGACCAGCACGGCGTCCTCGCCGGCGTGGGCCTCCGGGGCGAGCCAGTCGTCGAAGGCCGACCGGCGGCCGGAGAGGACCACCACGTCCGGGGAGCCGAGGGCGAAGGCGAGGTGCGAGCCGGAGCGGTAGTCGCTCGCCGCCACGAAGCCGGGCCGCTCGGAGAGCGCCCCCCGCACGGCGCGCGCCACCTCGCCCCAGCCGAAGAGCTCGCGCGAGTCGTCGTCCTGCACCCCCGGCACCAGGGCGGTGAGCGGGAGGACGGTGGCGTGGACCACCAGCAGCGCGGCCGCCGCCACCCCGAACCCGAGGTGCGCCGCCATGAGGCGCGGCCGGGAGGCGAGCACCAGGGCGGCGGGGGGGACGAGGAGCAGGTAGGCGACCACGTTCCAGTAGTAGAGGGACCAGGAGAAGAGCGAGAGCCCGAGGAAGACCGCCGTCGACGCGGCGAAGGCCGCCAGGGCGACGTCCCGGAAGACGCGCGGGTAGGCCGCCTCCGCCGGCGCGGGCCGGCGGAGCGCCGCGAGCATCGCCCAGGCGAGCGCCGGCGAGAGGAGGGCGAGCGTCGGGGCGAGGAAGTGGACCAGGCCGATGGGCCTGAGGTGCACCCCCGTCCCCGAGAGGTGGCGATCCACGAGGTGGAACCGGAACGAGGCCAGGCCGTGCTCCAGGTTCCAGCCGATCACCGGCGAGAGGACGATGAGCGCGAGCACCGCGGCCGCCCACGTCCGGCCGTCGAGGAGCAGCCGGCGGAGCCGGCGGTCGGCGACCACCGCGGCGGCCACCCCCACGCCGAGGAAGACCGCGCTGTACTTGGCCAGGCCGGCGAGCCCGAGCGCCGCCGCGCCGAGGAGGAGCCTCCAGGTGGTTCCGCGCTCTCCCGAGGCCACCTCGGCCAGGAACTCGAGCAGGAGCGTGGCGGAGAGCACGACCAGGAACACCAGGAGGTGATCGTGCCAGGCGAACGAGGTGAGCATCAGGAGGAGAGGTGACCCGAGGAGCGCCGCCGCCACCGTGAGCCGCGGCCGCTCGCCGCCGAGCCGGGCGGCCATCCGGGCGAGGAGCAGGATCGTGCCGACGGTGGTGACCGCGGTGGGGAGGCGGAGGACGAGGAGGGAGCGGCCCAGGCCGGCGTGGAGCAGCCCCTGGATCCAGGCGTGGAGGGGCGGGTGGTCGAAGTAGGAGAGGTCCGGGTGGAGCCCCCAGAGCCAGTAGTACGCCTCGTCCGAGTTGGGCGGAGCGAAGAGCCAGAAGAGGACGCGCAGGAGCGCCAGGGCGCCGACGGCCGCGGCCACCCAGGGCGCGGCGGACGGGGCGCGGAACGACGCGGGCGCGGCAGGGGCCTGGGACATGGACCGGCGAGGCCAACCGCCCGGCGCGACGCGCAGGTGACCGGGAGGTGACGCCCGCCCCTCCGGCCCCCGGGGGCGAGGTCCGGCGCCGCCGGCGGTGAGCTCGGCCGCGAGCCGCGCGAGCGTCTCCAGCGCCCTGGCGTTCCCCGGCCGCTCGAGCCGGGCGAGCGCCGCCCGGTGGACGCCCAGGTCGGCGAGGAAGGACCGGAGCAGGGGGGCGGCGAGGTCCCGGAGCCGGACCGAGCGCCCGACGCCCAGCCGCTCCGCCTCGCGGACGTTGAGCCGCTGCTCGGCGGTCGCCTCGGGGCAGAGCAGCATGGGCTTCCCGAGGTGGATCGCCTCCGACAGGAGCTGGTGCCCTCCGGTGGCCAGCACCGCCCGGCAGCTCGCCAGGTCCTCGACGAAGGCCGCCTCGTCGAACGGCCGGTGCTCGAGGCTCCCCTCCCGGCCGCCCCGCCCCGCGCCGTAGGCGATCACCGGGGCGCCCAGCCCGGCCAGGGCGGCGAGCACCCCGGGGGTGAACAGCCGGGCCGAGTTGAAGTAGACGAGCAGGTGGCCGCGATCGGCGGGGCGGGCCTCGAGCACGCGGGCCCGAAGGATGGGCGGGACGACGTGCACGCCGGGGCGGGCCGCCGGGACGTCGAAGAAGCTCGAGACCACCACCCGGTCGGCGCGTCCGAGGAGCGCCAGGTAGGCCTCCCGGTCCAGGGCGAGGCGCGGCCAGTCGGCGAGGGGCGCCCGCGGACGGCAGTGGGCGATGACGCCGACGTGGTCGAGGCCGATGGAGGGGATCCGGAGCTCCCGGGCGACGCGGAGCAGGTACGGCTCGGAGTCGGAGATCACCAGGTCCGGGCGGAAGGCCTCCAGGCGCTGGCGGACGATCCGGCGGCAGGGCCCGCCGGAGAGCAGGTCGACGAGGGTGGCGGCGTTGGACGCCAGGGTGCGGGACCAGGAGATCCGCGCGCCGCGGTAGACGTACTCGAGGTGCGGGATGCGCAGGGCCCCGGGCCGGCGGGAGAGGGCGTCGTAGGCCGCGCCGCCGGCGAAGAGCTGGACCTCGTGGGCCGCCGAGAGCGCCGGCAGCAGGGCGTGCACCCGCATGGCGTGGCCGCGGCCGTATCCATGGACCCCCCAGGCGATCCGCATCCGGTCTCCTCTCGTGGCGCGCTAGGCGCCCGGCGGCGTGACCCTCAGGAGGAGGAGGTGCTCGAGGAGCGGGCCGAGATCGCCCTTGGCCATGGCGCGGACCTCGGCCGCCGAGTGGCGCGACCGGAGGTGGGGGAGCTCGGCGACCAGCGTGAAGCCGGGCGGCGCGCGGACGGTGGAGGCGTAGGTCGCCACGTACGCGCCGGGGGCGAGGCCGGCCGGGACCGGGCAGGCCGCCGGGGCGGGGGGGCAGGGGTATCCCCGCACGTCGGCCCCGGGCGCGAGGAACCGGTACAGCTCGCTCTCCCGCTGGAAGCGCTCGGGGAACGGGACCGGCCGCCCGCCGAGCTCCGCCGCCACCGCGGCCGGGAGCGGGCGCGAGAACGGGGCGAGGAAGCCGGTGACCGCCACCACCGCCAGCAGGGCGAGGGCCGGCAGGAGGGCGCGCCCCAGGCCGGCCCGCACCGCCCCCGCCGCGGCGAGGGCGGCGAGGGCGAGGGGGAGCGCCCAGGCGCCCACGCCCCAGAGCGGCGCGCCGGCCGCCCGCTCCACCCGCGCCTCGAGGACCGGGAGCAGGGCGGCGGCCAGGGCGAGCGGGACGAGGGCCAGGCGGAACCAGGCCGGGCCGATCGCCTCCCAGCGGAGCGCCAGGAGGACCGCCAGCGCCGCCATCGCCGGGAGCAGGTAGTTCGCCTGGCGCTGCGCCGGCAGCGAGTAGAAGAGCAGGAAGGCGAGCAGGTAGAGCCAGAGCTGGGCCTCGGCCGCGGGGAGGGCGTGGCGACGCCGCCAGAGGTCGGCGAGGAGCCCGGCCACCACCGGCGCGAGGAGCCCGGCGTTCGCCAGCGGGCCGAGCCAGAGTCGCCAGAGCGGGTACGGGCCGGAGAGGAGCCCGGCCAGCCAGCCGCCCGGCTGGAGCTTGCCGGCGTTCTCCTGGAGCACGAACTGCGCGAGGACCAGGTCCGGGCGCGGATCGAGGAGGAGCCAGACGCCGAAGATCGCCAGCCCCGCCGTCGCCGAGAGGGCGAGGAACGTCCCGTGCCTGCGGAGGAAGGGGCCGGCGGCGAGCCCGCTCTGGTGCCGGAGCACGAGGGCGAGCCCGAGCACCCCGGGCAGGATCACGGCGAACGACTTGTAGAGCGCGGCCGCCCCCAGGGAGGCGCCGCAGGCGAGGGCGACGCCGGCCCCGAGGCGCGGACGGCCCCAGGCGAGCGCCAGGGGCAGGAAGAGGAAGAAGGTCTCGCCCGCGTTGGTGAGGAACGGGCGCCCGTGCTGCACGGTGGAGCGGAACCCGAGGAAGACCACCGCGGCGAGGAGCCCGATGAAGCGCCGGCCGGAGAGGCGCGCCGCGAGCCAGCCCGCCAGGGCCGCCGTCCCGAGGGTGAGGAGGACGTCGGGGAGGCGCAGCCAGAGGAGGCCGGGCCCGGCGAGGCGCGCGGCCGCCATCCCCTGCCAGAAGAGGAGCGGCGGCTTGGTGTCGGTGATCCCGGAGTCCGAGAGGAGCGGGAGGAGCCGGCCCGACTCCAGGGTCCTGCGGGCGATCTGGAGGTAGAGCGGCTCGTCCCCGATGCTGGGGATGAAGGCGTGTCCGAGGCCGTAGAGGTAGGCGACGGCGGCCACCGCGACCAGCGCGGCGGCGCCCACCGCGAGGCGCACCCTCCCCTCTCCCGGCCCGGTGGCCATGCCCCATGGAAACGGGCGGCCGGGGCGAAGGGGTGACGGACGGGTGAGGAGTGGGTGCGCTCTGAATGGCTCCTAGCCGAGCGCGTGGATCACCGAGCGGACCAGGACGTAGTGGCAGGCAGCGCCGGCGATCACGAACAGGTGGAAGACCTCGTGGAACCCGAAGGTGGCCGGGCTGGGATCGGGGCGGCGGAGCGCGAAGACCAGCGCCCCCGCGGTGTAGACCATGGCGCCCCCGACGAGGAGGAGGAAGCCGCCGCCGCCCAGGGCCGCGTGGAGCGCGGAGGCGACCGGGAGGAAGCTCCAGCCGAGGAGCAGGTGCAGCCCCGCCCGAAGGGGCTTGGGCGTCCCCATCCAGGTGACGGAGAGGAGGACCCCGAGCGCCGCTCCGGAGCAGACCACCGCCAGGAGCCGGTAGCCGGCGCCCGGCCCGAGCAGGAGGCAGAGGGGCGCGTAGGTCCCGGCGGTGAAGAGGAAGATGGCGGAGTGATCGACCCGCTCGACCAGGCGGCGCGGGCCCGGCGCCCAGGTCGGGCGGTGGTACGCGGCGCTGGCGAGGAAGAGGGCGACCAGGGTCGCCCCGTAGACCGCCGCCGCCGCCCGCGCCCGGCCGCTCTCCGCGCCGGCGATCAGGGCGACGGCCGCCGGGGCGGCGAGGAGGACCGCGACCTCGTGGGAGACGCCGCGGAGCCTGGGCTTCACTCTGGGTGCTGGCGAGGCGGACGGCACGGACCCTCCGGCGGCTCTGGAGGCGATCTAGCCGAGCCCCTCGCCGCGCGCACGCCCGCCGGCCGCGCCCGGGCCGCGGCGGCCGGCCGCGGCCCGGATCGCGTCCCCCTGCTCAGCCCGCCTTCTTCACCGCCTCGCCCGCCTCGGCCTCGCCGCCCGGGATGATCCCGAGCTTCCGCCCCACCCGCTGCAGCACCTCGAGGACCCGGTCGAGCTGCGCCTCGGAGTGGGCGGCGGTGAGGGTCATCCGGATCAGGCAGGCGCCGGCGGGCACCGCCGGGGGGAGGACCACGTTCACGAAGATCCCCTCCTCGCTCAGCATCCGCCAGGCCTCGAAGGTCTGCTCCACCGTCCCCACCACCACCGGGACGATGGGGGTCTGGGAGGCGCCGGTGTCGAACCCCATCCCCCGGAGCGCGTGGAGGACCCGGCGGGTCGAGGCCCAGAGGCGCGTCCGGAGGCCCGGCTCCTGCTCCAGGATGGCGAGCGCCTCCCGGACCGCCGCGATCGCCGCCGCCGGCGGGCTGGCGGCGAAGAGGAACGGCCGGCAGGTCTGCCCGTAGCGGAGGAAGTCGACCACCTCCTGGTTGGCGACGGCGAAGCCCCCCACGGCGGGCAGCGACTTGCTGGTGGTCCCGACCAGCACGTCGATCTGGTCCTCGAGGCCGAAGTGCTCGGCGGTGCCCCGCCCGCTCCGGCCCAGCACCCCGAGGCCGTGCGCGTCGTCGAGCACGATCCGGGCGCCGAACTCCCGGCAGGCGTCGACGATCCGGGCCAGCGGGGCGATCTCGCCCTCCATCGAGTAGACCCCGTCCACCGCCACCAGCTTCCCCTTGTCCCCGCAGGCCTTCAGCACCCGGCGCAGGTCCTCGGTGTCGTTGTGGCGGAAGCGCGCCACCTCGCCGAACGAGAGCTTGGCGCCGTCGAGGATCGAGGCGTGCGCCCGGCGGTCGACCACCACCACGTCCCCCCGGCCGGCCAGGCCGGAGATCACCCCCAGGTTCGCCATGTAGCCCGAGGTGAAGAAGAGGGCGGCGTCCCGGTGGAAGAAGCGGGCCAGGCGCTTCTCCAGGTCGGAGTGGAGCTCGAGGGTGCCGTTGAGGCAGCGCGACCCGGTGGTGCCCGCGCCCCAGGTCTCGACCGCCAGCTGAGCGGCCCGCTTCACCCGCGGGTGGGAGGCGAGCCCGAGGTAGTTGTTCGAGCCGAGCATGATCATCCGCCGCCCGTCCACCACCACCTCGTCGTCCGGCGGCGACTGGAGCACCCGGTAGTACGCGTCGAACCCGGCGTCACGCATCTGCTTGGCGAGCGGCGGCTGCGCGCACTTCTCGAAGACGTCCATGGTTCCTCCCTCTCCGCCGGAGATCGGCGGTGGCCCGGCAGGGTTCCGGACTGTGAGGGGACCGTACCGGGGGTATCTGACTCTGGTAGTGAAGTAGGCGTCCCGACTGCACTTTGCGCGGAAGCGAGACAGAGACTCATGGTCCCAGGACTCATCGTCCCAGGACCGGCCGTCGCAGGACTCGTGGTGCGAGCGCCCCGCGGTCAGGCGGGCCGGACGCCCGGGCCGACACCCACCCGCCCCGCCACCGTCGAGAGCTGGTCGAGGTCGAGCGGCTTGTGGAGCACGGGCTGGGGCTGGCCGCGGAGTAACTCCCGGGCCGCCTCGGTCACCGCCCCGCCGGTGAGGAAGATCACCCGGCGCGCCACGTCGGGCGACCGGGCGAGCAGGGCGCGGTAGAGCCGCTCCCCTCCGCCCGCCGGCATCATCACGTCGCAGAGCACGAGGTCGAAGCGCTCCTCCGCGAGCCTCGCCAGCCCCTCGTCGACGCCGGAGGCCACCTCCACGCCGTAGCGGGACTCGAGCAGCCGGCCGAGCGAGGAGAGCACCGGCGCCTCGTCGTCCACCAGGAGCATCCGGAGGCGCGGTCCGGGGGCGGGGGTCTCGCCCGGCCGGGCCGCCGGGCGCGCCGGGGCGGTGGCCGCGGCGAGCTCGATGATGGCGCGGGTCCCCACCCCGGGCCGGCTCTCCAGGCGCAGCTCGCCGCCCAGGCTGGTGATGAGCCCGCGCGACACCGCCAGGCCCAGGCCCGAGCCGCTCCCGAACGGCTTGGTGGTGAAGAAGGGCTCGAAGACCCGGCGCAGGACCTCGGGCGCCATCCCGGCGCCGTTGTCCTCCACCACCAGGACCAGCCGGTCGCCCTCCGCCTCGGCGCGCAGGACGACGTGCCCGTCCGACCGGTGGTCGGGGATGGCCTGCACCGCGTTCACCACCAGGTTCACCAGCACCTGCGCCAGCACCCCCTCGCCGGCGAGGGCGTGCGCGTCCCCCGGCACCTGGTTCGTCAGCCGCACGCGCCGGCCGCAGCGGGCCCGCGCGACGGAGAAGGCGCTGTCGCCGAGGGGCTGGAGGGCGACCGCGGTGCGGGACTCCGGGTTCGCCGCCAGGCGCCCGGCGTCGAGGAGCTGGCGGACGATGGCGGCCACGCGCTGCATGGCGACGCGCGACTCCTCCAGTGCGTCCACCCCGGAGCGGGAGAGGGCGTCGCGCTCCTGCTCGAGGAGGTACTGGATGTTCGCGTTCACCACCGCGGCGGGGTTGTTCACCTCGTGCGCCACGCCGGCCGCGAACTGGCCCAGGGCGGCGAGCTTCTCCGCCCGGTGGAGGGCGTCCTTGGCGCGGCCCAGGTCGGCGGTCCGCTCCGCCACCTGCCGCTTGAGGTCCTGCTGCAGGGCGTCGTAGGCCCGGGCGTCCGCGGCGAAGCGGGAGGTGAGCGCGGAGCCGACCGCGGCGATGGGGACGAGGAGCGCGATGTCCACCAGGTAGGGGCCGGGGTAGACGCCGGCCGCCACCAGCACGTCGTTCACGCCCATGAGCAGGAGCACGGTCAGCGCCACCACCTGGACCCCGGTGTTCGACACGCCACGGCGCCAGGCCCGGTAGAAGCGGGCGATGGGGACGAGGAGCAGGCCGAGCGCGACCCCGTAGGCGAGGTCGCCCGCGGTCGACGCGTCCGCGGTCCGGTAGTGGGCCTCGATGGGGGCGAAGACGTGGTGCCGGATCTCCCCGGGCAGGAAGAGCGGGGTGAAGGCCCCCACCGCGGCGATCCCGGCCAGGATCGGCACCAGCAGCCGGTCGGTCCGGGAGCCGGGCCGCCCCACCAGCACGGTCGAGTAACGCAGCCACCCGAAGGTGTGGATCGCCGCCAGCGCGAACTGGATCCGCGAGCAGATCAGCACCCCGTGCTCGGAGAGGAAGGACGCGGTGGAGGGGATGTTGAGGGCGGCGTAGCCGCCGACCGAGAGGGCGGCGAGGGAGAAGAACCGCTGCTCGCGCCAGCCCGGGGCGCGCGAGAACTGCCAGCTCAGCACGGAGACGTAGCCGGCGATCCCTGCCGACAGCAGCGCGATGCTCGCGGCGAAGGTCATGGGCGCCCCGCCGCGGCCCTTCACGCGGCGTCAGGACTGTAGCGCACTTCGGCGGCCGGTTTCACCGGCAGGCGGGGCGGCGAGCGTGTGGGTGGCCGGCCGACCCCGCCGCCTGGCCGCGCCCCCGGGCCCGCTCAGCCGTTCCGCGTCCGGAGGAAGCGCGCCATCTCCCCGTCCACGCGCCGGACGTGGTCCCGAAGCCACTCGCCCAGCCAGGCGGAGAGCGCCACCACGCCGCTCGCGGTCGCCCCGCGGGCGAGGGCGGCGCGGTGCTTCAGGAATTCGACCACGAAGGCCTGGTGGGCGTCGCGATGGGCGGCCAGCCCGGGATAGCCGGCCGCCTCCATCTCGCCCTCCTCGGTCGCGAAGTGCGTGCCGACGTAGGCCTGGAGGGCCTCGAGCACCTCGGGGACCACCTCCATCCGGCCCTGGCGCATCGCCTGGTGGAGCTTGGCGACGGTGGCGTAGAGGCCGCGGTGCTGCTCGTCGATGAGCGCGATCCCGGTGGCGAGATCGGCGGTCCACTGGATCATCCGTACTCCCGAGCCGGGGCCCCCACCCCGGGTCAGGTGGGAGTATGGACGGACTCTCCGGCCGTGCCAACCGCTCGCTCGGCAGCAAGGAGCTTGCGGGCCAGCACTGCCTCCTCGGCGGGATTGCGGGCCAGCCCCAGGGCCGCGCGAAGGCGGGCGGCCGACCGCGCCGGCCGCCCCGCCCGGAGCTCGAGCTCCGCCTCGGCCGCCGCGAGGAACGGGTAGCGCGCCAGCCGCCCCCGGTCCTCGATCGCCGCCAGGGCGCGGAGCCCGGCCTCCGGCCCCTCCGCCATCCCCAGGGCGATGGCGCGGTTGAGCGCGACCACCGGCGAGGGCCGGAGCTCCAGGAGCCGGTCGTAGAGCGCCAGGATCCGGGGCCAGTCGGTCTCCTCGAAGCGGGAGGCGGTGGCGTGGCAGGCGGCGATGGCCGCCTCGAGGTGCCAGGCGCCGAGCGTCCCCCCCTGGGCCGAGCGGCCGAGCCGCCTCGCCCCCTCGGCGACCAGCTCGCGGTCCCAGCGGGCCCGGTCCTGCTCGTCGAGCAGGAGCAGGTCGCCGCCCTCGCCCCGCCGCCCCTGGAGCCGCGCGGCCAGGAAGCAGAAGAGGGCGAGGAGGGCCTGCGTCTCCGGACCGGCCGCGGCGGGCAGCCGGGCGAGGAGCGCCCCGAGCCGGAGGGCCTCGTGGCAGAGGTCCTCGCGCACCGCCTGCCGCGGGTGGGCGCCGTGGTAGCCCTCGTTGAAGAGGAGGTAGACGGCGCCCTGGACCGAGGGGAGGCGCGTCCGCACCTGCTCCGGGTCGCGTACCTCGTAGAGCGCGCCGCGCCGCTCCAGCACCGCCCGCGACCGGGCCAGCCCCTTCTCCACCGCCGCTTCGGTGGAGAGGAAGGCCTGGGCGATCTCCCGGACCGAGAAGCCGCACAGGTACTTGAGGATCACCGCCACCTGGGCGCGCCGGGAGAGCGAGGGCTCGCAGCAGGAGAACATCAGCCGGAGCTCGTCGTCGGGGATGGCGTGCTCGGCGGGGTCGCCCTCCACCCCGGCCGCCGCGGCCTCCAGGGCGCGCGAGAGCGCCGCCTCGAGGCGGCCCTGGTGACCCTGCCGGCGGAGCAGGTCGAGCGCCCGGTTGTGGGCCGCGCGCATCAGCCAGGCGGCCGGGTTGCGGGGCCGCTCGCCGAACTTCCAGGTCTCGAGCGCGCGCAGCAGGGCGTCCTGGACCGCGTCCTCGGCCAGGGCCAGGTGGCGCACGCCGAGGGTGCGGACGAGCGACGCGACCATCCGCCCCGCCTCGCGGCGGAAGAGGTGATCCGCGAGGCGGGCGGCGTCCGCGCTCACATCGGGCGGACCGGACGGACCTCGACCGCGCCGTCCTTCTCGTAGGTGGGGCAGCCCCGGGCGATCTCCACCGCGCCGTCGAGGTCCTTCGCCTCGATGATGGCGTACCCGCCCACCAGGTCCTTGGCCTCGGCGT
>DATKAL010000069.1:0-12309 GCA_035498135.1 Anaeromyxobacter sp. | reverse complement strand
CGGACTGCGGCGGCCGGCGCCCGAGGTCCCCGGCGCCCGCGGCCCGGCACGTCCGGCGCCCCCGGCCCCCGGCGCCCGCGACCCGCCGCGGCCGGCGCCCCGCGCCCGGCGGGCGAGGGGCGCCGCCCCCGCTCCGGCTCGTCCCGGGAGCGCGGCCCGCGCCGGCCCACCCGCGGCCCGGCCCGCTGACCCGGCGCCCGTGTCGCCGCCTCCGCCGCGGCTTCGGCCTGGCCCGGCGCACCCGGGCCGCTTAGGATCCCGGCGTGCCCATCTACGAGTACGTCTGCGAGGCCTGCGGCAAGCTCACCGAGGTGATGCAGCGGATGAGCGACCCGCCGCCGGCCGCCTGCGGGGAGTGCGGATCCCCGAAGCTCGCGCGACTCGTCTCCCGGACCTCGTTCCAGCTCCGAGGCGGCGGCTGGTACTCCGACCTCTACTCCTCCACCAAGGGCAAGGCGGGCGGGAGCGCCGGCGCCACGGGAGGAAGCGGGCCGGCCGCGCCCGGCTCGGGGGGGAGCCGGACCGGCGCCAGCGGGTCGACGTCCACGACGACCGCCCCCACCCCGGCCGGCGGGCCGGGGACGAAGAGCGGGTCGAGCTAGCGCGGCGCTAGGCCTTGGCCTTCGGGACCGGCTTCCCCTTCTCGAAGACCACGCCGTCGCCGTACTTCTGGACGATCTGCTTCTTGGTCTTGAGGCCCGTGAGGTCGATCACGAAGTTCGGCACGCGCCGCGCGCGGCGGTCCGCCGCCCACCTCGTCAGCTCGGTGCGCGGGCGGCGCGCCCGGCCCGCGCTCACCGCGCGGGGGGCGCGGCCGCGCCCGGCGCGGGCGACGCCGTTCCGCAGCTCCTCGGTCAGGCGGGCGGCGGCGAGATCCGCCACGGCGCGGGCGATGGCGGCGGAGGCGCGCTGCACGACGCTCTCCAGCGCGTCGCGGACGATCGCGTCGATGGAGGGGGAGGCGGGGCGACGGGGCATCCGGGGCTCCTGGGTGCGAGGATTGGCAGGTGATTGCGGCGACGGCTTACGGTCATTTGCCTTTCGCGCGGATGATTATATCGGAACTCTTTTGTGCGCAATGGAAGCATTTCTGGTAGCGTCCCGGCCGCCAGGCCCTCTGGCGGAACGGTAGACGCGCTCGACTCAAAATCGAGTGGGGCGACCCCCCGTCCCGGTTCGAGTCCGGGGAGGGCCACTCGGCCGTGCGGCCGGCCGTCCTTTTCCCTTGCGGAGGGGCGCGGGGCGCGTGTATCCGTACGCCGCACCCGAATCCCGGGATCTCCGAGATGTGGAACCTGATCATCAGCCTGGCGATCGGCCTGGCGGTCGCGGCCGGCATCCGCTTTGGCACCGAGCTCGGCTGGGTGGCCGCCGTCCTCCCCGGCCTGATCGCCGCCACCGCGGCCTACCTCGTCCTGGCGCGGCGCACCTGGAAGCGCCTCGAGGCGCTCTTCGAGGCCATGCAGCACGAGGCGCAGGCCCGCCGGCTGGACAAGGCGATCCAGACGCTCCAGGGCGGGTTCGCCCTCGCCCCCTGGCAGTTCCTGGTCGCCTCCCAGCTGCACTCCAACATCGGCATCCTCCACTACATCCAGCAGCAGTTCGACGAGTCCCTCCCCCACCTCCAGAAGAGCTTCTCCCGCAACTGGATCGCGCGGGGGATGCTCGGCGCCCTCCTCTACCGGCGGCGCGATCTGGACGGGGCGAAGAAGGTCCTCGAGGACGCGGTCAAGGCGAGCAAGAAGGAGGGCGTGCTCTGGTCCGCCTACGCCTGGATCCTGGAGAACGAGGACCGGCACGAGGAGGCCATCGCCGTCCTCGGCCGCGCCGTCCAGGCCAACGGCTCGGACGAGAAGCTCAAGAGCTCGCTGCACGCGCTCCAGAACGGGAAGAAGCTCAAGCTCGGGAAGCTCTACGGCGAGCAGTGGTTCCAGTTCCACCTCGAGCGCATGCCCCCACAGGTGGTGGGCCCCGGCTTCCGGGGCTCACGCCGCGCGCTCTACCGCGGCTCGTGATCCGCTCGGCTCCGCCCGGGAGCCGCTAGACGCCTCAGGACCCGCCGAAGCCCAGCGAGACCCGGCCCCGCTCCGCGATCAGCGGCACGCGCCGTTCGCCGCCGGAGAGCTCGAGGAACGTCGCCATCGCCTTCGGGTCGCGGACCACGTCGAAGTAGTCGTAGGCGACCCCGCGCGACTCGTAGTCCTTGCGGGCGGCGGCGGTGTAGGGACAGCCGTCCTTTCCGTAGATCTGCACCGCGGCGGGCATGGGCGTCTCCTGGCTCGCCGGGATCATGCGCGCTGCCCGGCCGGCGTGCACGCATCTCCCTGGCGCAGCCCTCGCGGGCCCCGGCGTCTCCGCGACGTCCATCGGCCCTGGGACACGGCGTCCCTCGGCTCGCGGCGTTCGACCACGCCCCTCGTCGGCGTGGCGCCGGTGGGACCCGGAGCGCCCTCGTGCCGCAGGGTCCTGTGGGGGGCCCGGGTGGGGATCGCGGTGGACCGTCCGCGCCCGGCCGCTGTACGCTCCTCATCGACGCAGCGCTGCGAGGAGTTCGCGGCGCCTGGATGGGCAGCTCGCTTCGCGCCGGGGGGCCGCGAGCGAGCGCTCGCCCGCCCCGCTCCGGGGGGTCGCGCCGCGCGAGCCAGAGCCCCACCTAAGACGCAGGGCCCGGGCGGGCAGCGCATGGACGGCAAGTACGCGAGCGAACCGGCGAAGGAGACGGGGGGCGCGGGCCCCCGCGACGCGCTCGCGCCGCTCGTCGACGTGCTCGCGGCCTCGGCGGGCGAGCCGGCCCAGGAGATCTCGCGGCGCCTCCGCGAGGCCCTCCCCTCGGCCATCGCCGAGCTGGCCGAATCCAACCGGCGCCTCCGCGACCTGGTGAGCCGCCGCGGGGGACTGGTGGCCATGGCCGCCTCCGCCCTCCGGGAGGCGGCGGCCCGGCTGGAAGGCGCCGCCGGCGGGGTGGGGAGCGGCGAGGCCCAGGGCCTCCGCCGCCTGGCGGACGAGCTCGACCTGGCCTCCCAGGCGCCGCCCGAGCCGGTGCCGGCCGCCCGGCCGCCGTCCGGCGGGCACCCGCGGGTGCTGGTGGTCGACGACGAGCCCGACGCCCGCGAGGCGCTCGCCCAGGTGCTCGAGGGGGACTTCGAGGTGGTCGCGGCGGAGGACGGGCAGGCGGCGGTCGACCTGGCGCGGAGCGCCCACCCGGACCTCGTCCTCCTCGACGTCAACATGCCCCGGCTCGACGGGTTCCAGGTGCTGGAGCGCCTCCGCGGCGACCCAGTCACCACCGACATCCCCGTGATCTTCGTCTCCGCGCGGGGCGACGACGCGGTCAAGGTCCGGAGCCTGGACCTGGGCGCGGTCGACTACCTGCAGAAGCCCTTCTCCGAGCGCGAGCTGCGCGCTCGCGTGGACCGGACCCTCCGCCTGGTGCGCAGCCAGACCGCCCTGCGGGAGCTGGCGCAGACCGACGCCCTCACCGGTCTCGCCAACCTGCGCGCCTTCCGGGCCCGGATCGAGGAGGAGGTGAAGCGGGCCCGGCGGTACCGGACCCCGCTCACCTGCGTGATGGCGGACATGGACCACCTGAAGCCGGTCAACGATCAGCTCGGCCACGCCGCCGGCGACCGCGCCATCGCCGCGGTGTCGGCGGTGCTGCGGGGAGAGCTGCGCGAGACCGACTTCGGGGCCCGTTACGGCGGGGACGAGTTCGTGATCCTCCTCCCCCACACCTCGGCCGAGGAGGGGCGCGTCTTCGCCGAGCGCGCGTGCGCCCGGCTGCGGGAGACGCAGCTCGAGATCGGTGGGCGCCACGTGCCGCTGGGCGCCTCCTTCGGGGTGGCTTGCCTCTCCGGCGAGGCGCCCGAGGACGCCTCCGACGCCCTCCTGCGCGCCGCGGACGCCGCCCTCTACTCCGCCAAGCGGGCGGGGCGCGGCCGGGTCACGGTGGCGCTCGGGCCGGTCCCGGGTGAAGGCACGCGGGCGGGAGCCCGCCCCTGAGCGCAGGTGAGCCGATCCTCCCTCGCCCGCTGCGGCGAGCGGGATGGCTTCACCCGCGCCCCTGACGCCACCGTCCGGCCCTTACGCCTTCTCGCCGGGGGCCGGCGCCGGGTCCGGCTCGCCGCCCTCGGCGCGGCTGCGGGCCTCGGCGGCGTACCGGTTCAGCTTGTTGTAGAGGGTCTTCTCGCTGATCCCGAGGAGCTCGGCGGTGCGGGCCTTGTTCCCGCCGTTCCGCTGGAGAGAGGCGAGGATGTAGTCCTTCTCCACCTTCTCGATCGCCATCCCGAGCGGCACCCGGAGGGTGGCGGCCTCCGGCCGGGAGGGCTGCATTTCCGGGGGCAGGTGCTCCTCCCCGAGGACGTCGCCGTCGGCCAGGATCATCGCGCGCTCCACGGTGTTGCGGAGCTCCCGGATGTTCCCCGGCCAGGCATAGCCCCGGAGGACCGCCATCGCCCCGGGCGTCAGCCCCTGGACGTGCTTGCCGGTCTCGCCGTTGAACTTCTCGATGAAGTGCTGGACCAGCAGCGGCACGTCCTCGCGCCGCTCCTTGAGGGGCGGGAGGGCGATGGTGAAGACGTGGAGCCGGAAGTAGAGGTCCTCCCGGAAGCGGCCCCGCCGGATCTCCTCCCTGAGGTCCCGGTTGGTGGCGCAGATCACGCGGACGTCGATCTCCACGTCCGCCCGCCCGCCCAGGCGCCGGATCTTCCGCTCCTCCAGCACCCGGAGGAACTTGGCCTGGAGCTCCAGCGGGAGCTCGCCGATCTCATCCAGGAAGAGGGTGCCCGAGTGGGCGAGCTCGAAGTTGCCGAGCCGGCGCTGGTCGGCCCCGGTGAACGCCCCCCGCTCGTACCCGAACAGCTCCGACTCGATCAGGGTGGCGGGGATGGCCGAGCAGTTGAGCGCCACGAAGGGCTTCTCCCGCCGGGGGGAGAGGTTGTGGATCGCCCGCGCGACCACCTCCTTGCCGGTCCCGCTCTCCCCCGCGAGCACCACGCTGGCGGTCGAGGGGGCGACCTTCTTCACCACCTCGAACACCTTCTGCATGGCCGGGCCCGAGCCGATCACGTCGGTCCCCGGGGCCAGGGCAGCGAGGCGGCCCCGGAGCAGCTGCACCTCGCGCATCGTCTCCTTCTTCTCCAGGGCGCGCTCCAGGACGATCCGCAGGCGATTGACCTCGAGCGGCTTCTCGATGAAGTCGAAGGCCCCCTCCCGGATGGCCTGGACCGCGATCTGGATGGTGCCCTGGCCCGTGAGCAGCAGCACCGGGCAGTCGGGCAACTCGGCGCGGAGCGCTCGCAGCAGCCAGAGCCCGTCCATGTTGGGCATCACCAGGTCGGTGAGGAGGACGTCCGGGTGCCACTCGATCGCGCGCCGGAGGGCATCGCTGCCGTCGGCGGCGGTCTGGACGTCGTAGCCCCAGCGCTGCGTCAGCTCGGCCAGCGCCTCGCGGCCGTCGGCCTCGTCGTCCACGATGAGGACGCGGTATTTCATGAGCGCTCTCGCCCCGGCAGCCGCACGGTCACCCGCTCGGCCTCGCCCGCCTGCTCGATGGCGAGGGCCCCGCCGAGCGCCCGGGCCGCCCCGGCCATCACCTCCGCCGCGCGCCGCCACCCGGGGGCAGCCTTCGCCGGGGCGTGCTCGATCCGGACCACCGCCTCGTCCCCGCCCCGCTCGGCGCGGACCGCGAACCGGCCGCCGTCGGCCGTCGCGGCGAGCACCTCGGCCAGCAGCCCGAGCAGCAGGCGCGCCACCCGGGCCGGATCCCCGCTGGCTCCCACCGCGCCGCGCGGCGCCTCGACGGTGAGCTCGATCTGCCGGCGCCGCGCCTCGTGCCCGAGGAGGCCGGCCGAGTCGGCCGCCAGCCCCCCGACGTCGGCCTGGCCGAACGGGGCGGAGGGATCGAGCACGTCCTGGAACCGCCGGACCACCTCGCTCACCCGGGCGATCTGCTCCCGGAGCGCGCCCACCCGCCCGGCCGGGGCCCCGCCGCCGGCGGCGCCGATCGACCCGTCGCCGAGGAGGGCCAGCTGGAGCGCCATGGCGTTGAGCGGGTTCTTGACGTCGTGCGCGAGGCCGGCGGCGATCGGGGCGAGCCCCAGCGAGCGGACCGCGTGCTCGGCCCACTCCTCCCCGTCGGGGAGCCGCACCAGCAGGAGGGCGCCCCCGGCCGCGGGCACGCGCTCCACCTCGACCGGCTCGCCGTCCCTCCCCGCCAGCCGGGCCGCCGACGGCCCCTTCCCGGCCAGGAGCGCCCGGAGCGCAGGGCTCTCCCCGGCCCGGGCCTCGAGGGCCGCGGACGGATCGCCTGGAGCGAGGCCGAGCGAGGCGGCGAAGCCGGGATCGGCCGCGAGGACCGTCCCCGCCCCGTCGATGAAGGCTGCTCCGCCGGCGAAGAAGGACATTTGTGCGCCGCCCTGGACCGTCCCCTGCTCGAAACCTCTCTGCCTCGGCTTCTTCTCGAGGCCTGGAGCAGGATACCCTATGGGCGGAGACCGTGTGGCGCATCGACCGTTCCCGGGCCGGACGGCCCTGATCCTTCTCCTCGCCTTCCTTTTCGGGTGCGCCGGCCTGGCACGTCCGCTCCCGTCCACGGGCGGCGCCGCGCCCGCGCCTCCGCCCGCCCCGGAGCCACCGTCTCCCGGGCTCCCGGCGCGGGGCGGCACCCCGCTCCCTCCGCCGCCCGCGCCGCCCCCGATCCGCACCGTCGTCCGGGTGACGCTGGGGGCGGTGGGCGACGTCCTCATGCAGGACGCGGTGAAGCGGAGCGCGGAGGCCCACGCCTCCGAGGCGCCCGACGGCGGCTACTCCTGGCTGTTCGCGCCGGTGGCCGATCTCCTCGCCCAGCCGGACCTGACCTTCGCGAATCTGGAGTCGCCCGTCGCCCCGGCCGCCTCCACCGGCTCCCGCCCGTTCGTCTTCGACGCCCCACCCGAGGCGATCGCCGCCCTCCGGCGCGCCGGGATCGGCCTGGTCTCGGTCGCGAACAACCACGCCCTCGATCAAGGGCGGGCCGGGCTCGAGGAGACGGTCCGCTGGCTCGAGGCGGGCGGGCTCCCCCAGGTCGGGGCCGGCGTGGGACCGCGGCGCGCCGGGCCGGTGCGGCTCGAGCGGAAGGGGCTCTCCCTCGCGTTCCTCGCCTACACCTACGGCCTGAACCAGGGGGGCAACGCCTGCCCCGCGGAGCGCCCGGCCTGCGTGCAGGTGTCCGAGCTGGACCGCGAGCGGATCGTCGAGGACGTCCGCGCGGCCGCCGCCGGCGCCGACGCGGTGGTGGTGTCGATCCACTGGGGGACCGAGTACCAGCCCCAGCCGCGCGCCGAGGACGTCGAGCTGGCCCACCGGCTGGCCGACGCCGGGGCCCTGGTGCTGCTCGGCCACCACCCCCACGTCCTGCAGCCGGTCGAGCTGTACCGGCGCCCCGACGGGCGCACGGCGGTGATCGCCTACTCCCTGGGCAACTTCGTCTCCAACCAGTCGCGGGGGTTCGTGCCCGGGGTGACGCCGGACGCGGTCGCGGCCACGCGGGACGGCGTCCTGCTCCGCGTGGCGCTGGAGCGCCGCGACTACGGGCGAGGGGTGACCCGGGTCGAGGTGGCCGGGGCCGACGTCCTCCCGCTCTGGACGGAGAACGACACCGCCGAGATCGATCCCCGGCGCGAGCCCGCCCGCCGGCCGGCCATCCGGGTGGTCGCGGACGAACGCGCCCTGGCGGAGGTCCGCGCCGACCTGGCGCGGCTGCCCGACCCGGTGCCGGCGGGGGCGGAGGGCCGCTTCGTCTTGCTCCGCCAGCGCGAGGCGCTCTACGCCGCCCGGCGCGCCGCCGCGGGCGCGGTCCTGGGCGAGGACCTGCTCCGGACCCTCGCCGCGCGCGAGCTCGCCCGGCCCGGCGCGGGTGCCGCCCCGGACGCCGCGGCGGCGGCGCCGGCGGCCGGCCGCGCTACTCCGAGCGCGGGGCCGTGACCGGGCGCGGGGCGCCCGTGTCGGTCGGCTGGACGTCCGGCCGGGCGGGCACCTGCAGCTCGATCAGCTCGATGCCCAGGCGCTGGGCGTACTCGAAGATCCGCTCGTCGCGGTAGAACTCGCCGAACACGATCCGGCGGCAGCCCGCGTTCGCCACCAGCTTGAAGCAGGGCCAGCAGGGGGAGGCGGTGGTGTAGATGGTCGCGCCCTCGATCGCCACCCCGTTCTTGGCCGCCTGGATGATGGCGTTCGCCTCGGCGTGGACGGTCGCCACGCAGTGGCCGTCCTCCATCATGTGCCCGACCTCGGTGCAGTGGGGGAGGCCGCGGATCGAGCCGTTGTAGCCGGTGGAGAGGATGGTCTTGTCGCGCACCAGCACCGCCCCGACGTGCTTGCGATCGCAGGTCGCCCGCGTGGCCACCACGCGCGCGATGTTCATGAAGTACTCGTCCCAGCTGGCGCGACGGTCCATGGCCCTCTCTCCTCCAGGAATGGCGGGGCCGACATCCTACCCCACGGGGCCGACGCTCCGCGCTGGCCGGGAACGCTAACATCGCTCCATGCGCCCTCTCCCCCTCCTCCTGCTCGCGGGCGCCACCCTCGCCCGGGCCCAGGCGCCGGACGCCCCGGCGACTTCCCGGCCGCCGCCCGCCTCCCCGGCCACCACGGCGCCCGGAGTCGCGGCGGGCGCTCCCCCGGCCGAGCCGGTTGTCCCGCCGCCCGCGGCTCCCCCGGCCGAGCCCCCCGCCGCCGCTCCGGCCCCTCCACCTGCCGCGGCTCCGCCCGGCCCTGCGGCTTCCCCTCCCCCCGCCGCCCCCGCGACCGCCACCGCGAGCCAGGCCCCTCCCGCTCCGGCCGCGGCGCCCGCCAGCCCGTCGCCCGCCGGGAAGCCCCCAGCCCCGCTGCCGCGCGCGGCGGTCGTCGAGGAGGTGTCCGGCACGGTGAAACAGGTCGATCCGGTGGCCCACGTCCTCACGATCGAGGCCGCCGGCGGGCCGGTGTCACTGGGGCTCGACCGCAACACGCTGGTCTACGGGCCCACCGGGCTCGTCACGCCCCTCGACCTCACCCCCGGCGCCCTGGTGCGGGCCGGCCGGAACGCGGACGCGCTCGCCTACTGGATCCAGATCCGCGCCCCGGCCCGTCCGGCCACCCCGGCCGCACCGCCCGGCCAGGGCTCCAGCCCCACCGGCGGCGCCGGGCCCCCGCCGACCGAGGGCAGCCCGGACGCCGGGAGCGCGCCGGTGAGCCCCATCGCGCCCGGCGCGCCGCTGCCGGGCGGGAACCCGCTCCCCCCCGGCGGCTGACCGCCGGCCCTCGGTCAGGAGGCGCTCTCGTACCTGCGCCGCATCAGGAAGAGGATCGCGTCCTTCGCGCACTCCTCGCAGTAGCCGTACCGCTCGCGCATCACGCGGAGCGCGTCCTCCACCTGGCGGCGCGCCTTCTGGTCGAGGGAGGGCCGCTCCTCGCCCGCCAGCCAGCGGAGCAGGTTCTCCTTGGCGCGCTGCAGCTGCTGCTTGCGCTCCTCGTAGGTGTGCTCCCGCAGCCGGCGGAACAGCTCGGGGAAGATCGCCACGTAGTCGATCTCGGCCGCGTCGGGGTGGTCGAGCCGGAAGGCCCCCACCGCCGCGATCAGGCCCCGGCGGAAGCTCGCCCGGTCGTCCCCGGGCGGCATCACGATCCGCTCCAGCTCGACCATCCGGTCCTCGTCGGGCGGGGCGTAGTCGCCGGTGACGCGGTTGCGGACCTTCTCCCCCTTGACCCAGTGGGAGAGGAGCGCCACGTACCGGCCGAAGAGCTCCCGGTACTGCCCCTCGGACACCAGGCCCATCGAGTCCCGGATCTCCTCGTCGATGGCCTCCAGGTACTCTGCCTCGGCCACGCGCACGAACTCCTCGTGGTCGTGGTAGGCCTCCACCACCTCCTGCTGGAGGAAGTCGTGGACGGTCTTGTCCCGGCAGAGGGTCGCCAGCTCCTCGAGGACGGCGCGGGCGGTGAGGCAGTGCGCGCCGGGGGCCTGGGCGGCGTTGAAGAGGGCCGTCTTCACCTCGCGCGCCGACGCGCCGCTGCGCCCCTCGTAGTTGGGGTAGACGTCCGCCTCCCGGTAGAGGTCGGGGGCGTGCTTCCGGAGCACCTTGGCCTGGGCGAGCGAGAGCCGGTCCGGGGCCGCCCCGCGATCGTAGAGGCGGAGCTTCTCGAGCGGCGCCAGCTCGTCGATCAGCTCGCGCAGCTCCCCCTGGTAGCGGTCGGGGATGGGGCGCTTGAGCCGGGTGAGGATCGCCCAGAGGGCGGCCACCGAGGTGGCGTGCGGCGCCACGTGCTTGCCCACCGCCGCAGGCGTGACCTGGCGGTCGTAGATCTCGCGCTCGACCGAGTGCCGGCGCAGGTACGGGACCCGCACCAGCTCGATCCGCCCCTTGAACGAGGCGAACTCGGGCGCCTCCTTGAAGGCCGCCAGCTGCTTCTCGTTGGCGCTCGCCACCAGCACCACGTCGAGCTGGAGGAGGAAGTGCTCGAGCGCCACGCGGCCGGTCTCGCTGGTGCCGAGCAGGTACTTGAAGGTCTCGAGCGGGCGCTTGAGGAGGTCGGAGTACTCGATGATCCCCCGGTTCGCGGCCACCAGCGGCCCGTGCGGCTCGAGCAGGGTGAGCGCGTGCAGGGCGGGCGGCAGGGCGGCCGCGCTTCGGTCGGCGGTGATCTGCCGGAACCCGGCGTCGACGGAGAGCTGCGGCTCGACCGTGACCGCCCCCTCCTGGTAGCGGGCGGACACGTAGAAGCGCTCCACCTGGACGTGGCGGAGCACCTTGAGCCAGTCGCCGCGGTACGCCCCGAGGAGCGCGTCGTGGATCTGCCGGCAGTAGTGGCAGAGGTCCCCCTCGAGCAGGTAGTCGGCGAGGACGAAGTCCACCTCCCCCGCCCCCTCCCGCGCGCTCGGCCGGCAGTGCTCCTCGAGGAGCGCGCGCCGCTCCTCCCGGGGGAGGAGCAGGAGCGGATGGTCCCGCAGCGGGCAGGAGAGCCGCGCGTCGAGCGCCTCGCCGTCGAGGTGGGCGAACGTGCCGGCCTCGCCCTCCTCGCCCGTCCGCGGGCCGAAGCCCAGCCCCCCGCCCTTGAGCCTCCGCTCGCTGGGGAAGACCCAGTGGAACCGGTAGAGGGCGCCGGCCGGCGTGTGGGAGTAGGCCTCCATCCCCCGGATCAGCGCCCCGACGATCGACGACTTGGCCGAGCCGTTCGGCCCGTGGAGGAGGAGGAGCTTGTTCACCCGCCCCGAGCGCACGAAGGTGCCGAGCGCCCGGTAGATCGCCGCCTGGACGTCCTCCTGCCCGGCCACGCGGTGCGCGCCACCGTCCGGATCGAAGGGGAGGTCGAAGAGCCGCCAGCGCCGCACCGGCCCGACCGGGGTCTCGCGCTCCTCAGAGCCGAAGTGATCGAGGACGTCGCGCAGGTACTGGGCGGAGGAGCGGGCGTGCTGCCGGGGCGCCTCGCCGAAGGCCCGCAGGTACTCCTCGAACGAGAGCAGGGAGCGGTTCTCCACGAACGCCCCCTTCACGCCGGTCCCGACCTGCGCCAGCCACCGCTGCGCGTCCATGGCCATGGCCTCCGGGCGTTCCCTAACCGTGGCGGGGGGCGACCGCCGCCCCAACGGACACCGCCCGGGTCGCCGGCGCGCCCTCGCACCGCCTCCTCCGGCGCGCGCCGGGGCTCGCCGAAGCCGCGCCGCGGCCGGGAACTCCACCTGGGGCCCCCCGGCGTAGTACCCTCGGCACTCCATGGAGCGGCTCCCCCCCGACACCATCATCGGGATCGACCTCGGCACGACCAACTCCTGCGGCGCCGTGGCCTACGGCGACGGCCAGGTGAAGCTGATCCCGTACAAGGGCGGCGACTACATCATCCCGTCGATCTACGCGATCGACGACAAGGGGCACGAGCTGATCGGCCACGAGGCCAAGCGCCAGTGGCAGCTCAACCCGAGGAACACGCTCTACGCCACCAAGCGGCTCATCGGCCGCGCCCCCAAGGACGAGATCGTCGAGTCGGTCCAGAAGAGCGTGCAGTTCAAGGTCCACGCCGGCGACCAGAACGACGTGGCCGTGGACTGCCACGGGCGCACCTTCCACGTCCCCGAGATCAGCGCCAAGATCCTGGGCAAGATCCGGGACGTCGCCTCCGACCACCTGGGGTTCAAGGTCACCCGCGCCGTGGTCACCGTCCCCGCCTACTTCACCGACCGCCAGCGCCAGGCGGTCAAGGAGGCGGGCCGGCTGGTCGACCTGGAGGTGGTCCGGATCATCAACGAGCCGACCGCCGCCGCGCTGGCCTACGGCATCGGCAAGAAGCTGCACGAGACGA
>DATKAL010000068.1:0-6716 GCA_035498135.1 Anaeromyxobacter sp. | reverse complement strand
CCATGTCGAAGCGGATCGACGCCCCGCCCGGCGGGCGCTGCGCCACCCGGGCCAGCGCGGCGTGGACGCGGAACAGGGCCCGGGCGTCGTCGGCCCGGAGGAGCAGGTGCCACCGGCTCTTGCCGCGGATCCGCTCGATGGCCGCCGGGGCGGGGCCGAGCAGGGTGACGTCGCTCCCCAGGGCGGGCCGGGCCGCGTGGGCGAGCGCCTCGGCGGTCCGGCGCGCCCCCTCCTCGGACCCCTCGACGCGCGCCGCCATCATGCGGGAGAAGGGTGGGTAGCCGAAGGCCCTGCGCCGCTCCAGCTCGCCCTCCGCGAACCCTGCGTAGTCGTGCGCCACCGCGCAGGCGACCGCAGGGGTGCGCGGGTTGAAGGTCTGGATCAGCACCCGCCCGCCCTCGGCGCCGCGCCCGGCCCGGCCGGCGACCTGGGTGAGGAGCTGGAACGTTCGCTCGGCGGCCCGGAAGTCGGGGAGGGCGAGGGCGGTGTCGGCCAGGATCACGCCCACCAGCGTGACCCCAGGGAAGTCGTGCCCCTTGGTCACCATCTGCGTGCCCACCAGCACGTCCAGCTCGCGCCGGGCGAAGCGGGCCAGGACCGCGGCCGTCTCGTCGGCGCTCCCCACCGCGTCGCGGTCGAGCCGGCCCACCCGCGCGCCGGGCAGGAGGTCCCGGACCGCCTCCTCCACCTGCTCGGTCCCCACCCCGACGCCGAGCCGGACCCCGCCGCAGGCGGGGCAGCGCGCGTCCATCCGCTCGACCTTGCCGCAGTAGTGGCAGAGCAGGATCCCGCGCCGGGCGTGGTGCGTGAGCGACACCGCGCAGGCGTCGCAGCGAGCCTCGGCCCCGCAGGCCTCGCAGACCACCAGGGTCTCGTAGCCGCGCCGGTTGAGGAACAGGATCGCCTGCTGCGAGGCGGCGGCCGTCTGCTGGAGCGCCTCGGCGAGCCGCGGGGAGAGGAGGCCGGGGAGGGGCTCCGCCGTCCCGCGCCGCAGCCGCCCGAGATCGACCAGCTCCACCTCGGGCAGCGGCCGGTCGTCCACCCGGGCGGGCAGCTCGAGCCGGCGGTAGCGCCCCCGACGCGCGTTCTCCAGGGTCTCGAGGGACGGGGTGGCGGAGCCGAGGATCAGCACCGCGTCCTCCCGCTTCGCCCGGACCACCGCCAGGTCGCGGGCGTGATAGGGCGGCCCGTCCTCCTGCTTGAAGGACGGGTCGTGCTCCTCGTCCACCACCAGCACCGCCAGGTCCTGGACGGGGGCGAAGATCGCACTCCGCACCCCCACGCAGATGCGGGCCTCACCCCGCCGGAGCCGGAGCCACTCGGCGTGCCGCTCCGCGCCCGAGAGGCCGGAATGGAGGAGGGCCACGTCGTCGCCGAAGCGGGCCCGGAAGCGGCCGGAGAGCTGGGGGGTGAGGGCGATCTCGGGGACGAGCACCAGGGCGCCCTTGCCCGCGGCGCGGGCCCGGGCGATGGCCTGCAGGTAGACCTCGGTCTTCCCCGAGCCGGTGACGCCGTGGAGGAGGAAGGCCTGGAACGTCCCCAGGGCGCCCTCGATCTCGGCGAGCGCCGCCGCCTGGGCGGAGGTGAGCGGGAGCGGGGTGGCCGAGGCGGGCAGGCTGCCGCCGCGGGCGATCGGGATCTCGGTGTCGATCCGGACCAGCCCGCGGCGGGAGAGGGCGGTGAGGGCGGGGCGGCCGCGGGGGAAGGCGGCCCTGAGCTCCTCGACCGGGATCCGGCCACGGGCGAGGAGGTAGTCGAGGAGGGCGCGCTGGGCCGGGGCGCGCGCCAGGGAGGCGAGGGCTTCGGCTGCGCCCTCCGCCGGGGCGGCGTACTCGACCCCGCGCCGGGCCGGCCCCGCTTCCCCGCGGCGCGTGTTGAGGCCGGGGGGAAGGGCGGCGCGCAGGAGCTCGCCGGGTGGGACGAGGTAGTAGTCCTCCGCCCAGCGGAGCAGCTCCACCAGGCGGGGGGTGAAGGGCGGGAAGTCGTCCAGGACGTCGACGACGTCGCGGAGCTCCACGCCCGCCGGAGGGGCGACCGGGAACCCGACCACGTACCCGGTCGCGCGCCGGCTCCTGCCGAAGGGGACCGCCACCCGCTGGCCGAGGGCGACCTCCTGCGCCAGCGCCGACGGCACCCGGTAGGTGAAGGTGCCGCGCACGGCGGCGGCGACGGCGACCTCGACGAGCACGGGCGGAGTGTAGCAGCGGTCGGCGACGCCGATGGCGGCGCCGGGCCGGGCCGGGAACGGGTAGGATGGCCGACCGTGCGGCGGCGCAACAGGCCCTTCGACCGGACCGAGACCCTGGCCATGGCCGATCGGGCCCGGGCCCGCGGCCGCCGGAAGAAGGCGATCATCCTCTACCGGAGCGTCCTCGCCGCCCACCCGGACGATCTGACGGTGCACGGGAAGATCGCGCCCCTCCTCGCCGCAGCCGGCGAGCGGAGGGAGGCGCTGGCCAGCTTCCAGCGGGCGAGCGCCGGCCACGAGAAGGCCGGGTTCCCGGCCCGGGCCCTGTCGGTGCTCGCCCAGGCGGCCGAGGTCTTCCCCGAGGAGGAGCCGCTCTGGGACGCCCTCACGCGGCTCCAGCTGGCCCGGGGGACGCGGGCGGACGCGGTGGAGGCGCTGGCGACGGGGGGGGCCCGGCTCATGGCCCGGCGCGACCCCGGTACCGCCGAGCGGGTGCTGCGCCGCGCCGGCCGGCTCGAGCCCTGGCACCCGCGGACCACCCTGCTCCTGGCGCGGGCGCTGGCGGCCACCGGCCGGGGGGACGACGCCCAGCGGCTCCTGGGCGGGCTCGCCGAGCGGAAGCGGGGCAAGGAGCGCCGGGCGGCGCGGCGGCTCGCCTTCCGGCTCTCGCCCTCGCCCGGGAACCTGTGGCGGTGGCTCCGGGCAGTGGTGAGCGGGCGCTGAGCGGGGCCGCGGCGGCTCGACGCCGCGTCTCAGCGGGCGCGGACCGACGGCCGCGCGAGGTCAGGGAACGCCGGTGAGCGGGGCGAGGAACGCCCGGGCCTCCTGGAAGATGCGGTCAAGCGAGGCGACGAGCTCGTGGCCGTCGTCGAGGGCGAGGAGCCGGGCCGAGGGGTTGCGGGCGACGAACGCCTCCACGTCGTCGAGGGGGACGGTCTCGTCGCGCCGCCCGGCGAAGCAGAGGGTCGGGACCCGGACCTCGGGGAAGGCCGGCCAGGCGCGCGCGTCCTCGTGGAACTGCCAGCCCAGGCGGCGCTTCCGTCCGGAGGCGAAGTGGTCGACCTCGAACCCGCTCGTCCGCCAGGCCTCACGGTCGGCGGCGGTGAGGCGGGCGTCCCAGCGCTCGAAGAGGCGGAAGGCCGGGGCGAGGAGGACGAGCCGGGCGATCGAGGGGTCGCGGGAGGCGGCCACCGCCGCCAGGTAGCCGCCGAGCGAGCTGCCGACGATGGCGTGCGGCGGTGGGGAGGCCGCCAGGAGCCGCTCGGCGACGGCGAGCATCGAGGAGGGCGAGGAGCGCTCGAAGCCGTCCGGCCCAGGCGTGAGGTCCGGGATCTCGACGTGGACGCCCAGCGCCGCGAAGCGCCGGGCGAGGTCCTGGGCCTTCTTCGAGGAGGGGCCGGAGGCGAAGCCGTGGAGGTAGAGGAGCACGTGGGGAGACTAACGCGGGACCCGGGACCCGCCCGACAGCCGGGACCCGCCCGACAGTACCGCGGCGCGAACCTACCGGCCATGCTGCGGCCGGCGGGGGACAGGTAAGTGCGCGGACGTCCATGCTCCGTCCGCGGCACGCAGCATGCCTAACGGCGCACCGTGACCCCTCCTCGCCGCGTGTTGCCGGGCACCACCTACCTCGTGACGCGCCGATGCTCGGAGCGACGCTTCTTCCTCCGACCGGGCCGCGTCGTGAACGAAATCGTCCTCTACGTCCTCGCGGTCGCCGCTCGCCGCAACGGCATCCTCGTACACGCCTTCTGCGTGCTCTCCAATCACGTGCACCTGGTGGTGACCGATGTCGACGGACGCCTCCCCGCCTTCATGCAGTACCTCGACTCCCTCGTCGCCCGCGCGGTGAACGCGTCGCTCGGGCGCTTCGAGGGGTTCTGGGCGCACGACGGGAGCTACAGCGCCGTCGAACCTCTCGCGCCTTCCGACGTCGTCTCGAAGACCGCGTACACCCTCGCGAATCCCGTCGCCGCCTGCCTCGTTCGACGGGGCGCCGAGTGGCCCGGACTCTGGAGCGCGCCCAGCCAGATCGGCGGCGCGACGATCGCCGCTCCTCGACCCAAGGTCTTCTTCGACCCGAAGGGCTACCTGCCCGAGGTCGCTGAGCTCGAGCTGACAACGCCGCCCGGCTTCGCCTCGCCCGCGGAGTTCCGCGCGCTCCTGGGCGACGAGCTCCGCCGCCTCGAGGACGAGCACCAGCGCGAGTTCGCGGAGAAGAGACGCCGGTTCCTGGGAGCGGCACGCGTGCTCGCGCAGAGTCCATTCTCGCACCCGTCGCCGGGTGAGCCCAGGTTCGTCCTCGAGCCGCGGATCGCCGCCCGCGACAAATGGCGGCGGATCGAGGGGCTCCAGCGTCTGAAGAGCTTCGTGCAGGCCTACCGAGAGGCGTGGCTCGCCCGCCGGGCGGGGGCACTCGACGTGCTGTTCCCCGCTGGCACCTACCTCCTGCGCCTCATGCACGGCGCGCAATGCGCAGGCGCGGCGTAGGTCGGGCGCATCCTCATGACCACCTTCGTGTTTGCCCCTCGCGCTCGCGTCCTTCGGGGTGAACGTGCGCGCAACGGAGGATTTCGCACTCACAACGGCACGACTGTGCCCGATTCCGGCGCGAGGCGTTGAAGCTCGCCTGGCGGAGTCCGCTCCAGTTGCGCCGTCCAGCGCCTTCGCGGGCGCCAGGAGATGGCAAGCCGGGCGGCGGCGATTCTCTTCCGCCCGGATACTCTCGGGCGGGCTGGGAGGCTGGGACCTCCGCGGCCAGAGCGCGTAGAGCAGCAGCGGCCACGCGGCCGCACGGCGTGTCCCCGCGGACGCACCTCCCCGAAGCCTCCCGGCCACGCCGTCCGGGTTGGGTGGCTCGCCCCGCCCTCCGCGGTTACCCTCGCCAGTGACGGAGGCGACCCAATGTGCCGCAACATCCGCGTGCTCCACGGCTTCGAGCCCCCGACGACCCGCGAAGAGATCCGGGCCGCCGCGCTCCAGTACGTCCGCAAGGTGAGCGGGCTCCACCACGGCGCCGCCGCGGACGAGCGCGCCTTCGACGCGGCGATCGAGGAGGTGGCCGCCAGCACGGAGCGGCTGCTCGGCGCGCTGCGCCCCCGGACGGTGGCGCGGACGCGGGAGCAGGAGCGCGAGAAGGCCCGGGTGCGCGGGGAGCGCCGCCGGGCGCGGCTCGAGCCCGCGACGGAAGCGTCACCCGGAACCGCCGGGCGGCGGTGACCCGGGTGCCCCGGGCGCTGGTGCGGGTGATCTCCGGCGGCCAGACCGGGGTCGACCGTGCGGCGCTGGACGCGGCGCGCTCCGCTGGCCTGGCGCTCGGCGGGTGGTGTCCTCCCGGCCGCGCCGCCACGTCCGGCCCCATCCCCGCCGAGTACCCCTTGCGGGAGACGCCCGAGGAGCGGAGCCCCGCGGCCCCCGACGTCCCGCGCTCCCTCCGCACCGAGTGGAACGTGCGCGACGCGGACGCGGTCCTGGTGCTCCGCCCACTCGCCGCGCCCATCGATCCGGGGACGGAGTGGACGGTGCGGTGCGCCGGGCGGCTGGGGCGCGCGCTCCTCGTCCTCGATCCCGGCGACGCCGGCGCCCCGGCGCGCGTCCGGAACTGGCTCACGGCCCTCGGCGTGCGAACGCTCGCCGTGGCGGGCCCGAGCGAGGAGCTCCAACCCGGGATCGGGGCGTGCGTCCGCCGCCTGCTCGAGGAGGCCTTCACGTAGAGGTCGCCTTCTCGGCGTCGGCACGTCACGGGGCCGCCGCGCAGGGCACGAGGAGGCCCGCCCCCGCGCGTGACGGAGCGAGCGCCCGCCCCCCCGGCCGTGGCAGACTGCGCCCATGGCCAGGACCGCCGAGCGCTTCCCACCGCAGGTGAAGTACATCGTGGGCAACGAGGGGTGCGAGCGCTTCTCCTTCTACGGGATGCGCGCCATCCTCGTGGTCTACATGGTGCAGTGGCTGGCCATGCCGGAGCCGGCCGCCAAGGGCGCCTACCACGACTTCATGACCGCCTGCTACGTGACCCCGCTCCTGGGCGGCCTCCTCGCCGACCGGTTCCTCGGGCGCTTCAAGGTCATCCTCTGGCTCTCGCTCGGGTACGTCGCCGGCCACGCCACCATCGCGCTCTGGGAGAGCCGCTGGGGCCTGGCCGCCGGGCTGGCCCTGATCGCGCTCGGCTCGGGCGGCATCAAGCCCTGCGTGTCGGCCTTCGTCGGCGACCAGTTCCGCCCGGAGCAGAAGCGGCTGGTGGAGCGGGTCTTCGGCCTCTTCTACTGGATGATCAACCTGGGGAGCCTCAGCGCCAAGCTCGCCATCCCCTGGTTCCTCCGCTGGCGGGGCCCCTCAATCGCCTTCGCCATCCCCGGCCTCCTCATGGCCCTGTCGCTCGTCATCTTCTGGGTGGGCCGCGGCCTCTACCGGACCGTGCCGGCCTCGGGGCCGAACCCCCACTCCTTCCTCCGCGTGCTCTGGAGCGCCGTGCGCCGCCGCGGCGAGCGGGCCGGGGCCTGGCTCGACGGCGCCCGCGCCGACCACCCGG
>DATKAL010000067.1:0-6304 GCA_035498135.1 Anaeromyxobacter sp. | reverse complement strand
GCCCTCTTCATCGACGAGGACCGCGCCCTGGTGTTCGAGAAGCGCGACAAGGAGGTGAAGGCCTTCCTCTCCACCGTCTCGGCGATCCGGGACGGCGAGCGGCTCGCCGACCACGCGCGCGTGGCGGTGAACGAGCCCTTCACGGTGGGCGGCTGGACCCTCTACCAGGTGAACTACAACCCCCAGGACCCGACGTACTCCGGCCTGGAGGCGGTCCGCGATCCAGGCGTGCTCTGGGTCTTCGCCGGCTTCGGCCTCATCTGCGCCGGGGTCTTCTACATGTTCTACGTGGAGCCGCGGCTGCGGGCGAGGAAGGCCCCGGCGGCGGCCCGGACCTAGAGGGATCCCATGCTCCAGTACGTCCTCGCCGAGCACCCGTTCTTCGTCGCCACCGGCGCGCTCTACACCGCCGCCCTGGCCTGCTACGCCGCCGCCTGGCGCTCCACCCAGCGGATGGTGGCCAAGGCCGCGTCGGTGACGATGATCGCCGCCCTGCTCCTCAACCTGGCCCTGATCCTGCTCCGCTGGCACGAGGCCGGCCGGGCGCCGCTCAAGTCCCTCTTCGAGTCCCTGGTCTTCTTCTCCTTCTGCCTGGTGGCGGTCTACCTGGTCTTCGAGACCATCTACCGGACCCGGGTCTTCGGCGTGCCGGCGATGGCCCTCTCCCTGGGCTGCCTGATCTACGCCCTGGCCCGCTGGGACGCGGAGATCGTCAAGCTCCCGCCCGCGCTCCAGTCGCCCTGGTTCGTCCCCCACGTGATGGTCTACTTCGTGGGCTACGCCGCGGTGGCCCTGGCGGCCGCCCTGGCGGCGATGCAGCTGCTCGCCGCCCGCGTCCCGGCGATCCAGCGGCTCACCACCCTCAAGGCGGGCACGATCCTCACCGGCGAGGTCCCCGACCTGGAGGGGATGACCTACGAGCTGATCCGGTTCGGCTTCGTCCTCCTCACCCTCGGCCTCCTGATGGGCTCGGTCTGGGCGAAGAGCGCCTGGGGCGACTACTGGGTCTGGGACCCCAAGGAGAACTGGTCGCTGGTGACCTGGCTCGTCTACGGCGCCTACCTGCACCTGCGCAAGGTGCGCGGCTGGCGGGGCGAGCGCGCCGCCTGGATCGCCATCATCGGCTTCGCGGTGGTGATGTTCACCTACCTCGGCATGCACCTGCTCCCCACCGCCGAGGAGAGCGCTCACGTCTACAGCGGGTAGCGCGGGGCGAGGCACGGGCGCGGCCGGCAGGCCGCCCCGCTGGCCCGGCTAGCCGCTCGAGACCTCCCCCAGCGGCCGCTCCCGGCCGGCGTGCCGCCGCCCGGCGCCGCCGCTCCGGTACTCCTTGAGCCGGTACTGGATCTTCCGCACCGAGACCCCGAGCACCTCGGCGGCGCGCGCGGTCGAGCCGCCGCACTGCTCCAGGGTGCGCAGGATCGCCTCCCGCTCGATCTCGAACAAGGAGGCGCCCGGGATGAGCAGCGAGGCGGTCCGCTCCTCGGGCCGGGCCCCGTGGAGGACCGGCGCCAGGTCCTCGGGCACGATCTCCGGCCCCCGGGCCGAGGCCACCGCCCGCTCGATCACCGCCTCGAGCTCGCGCACGTTACCCGGCCAGTCGTAGGCGAAGAGGGCGGAGAGGGTCCCCGGGGTGACGCCGGCGACGGGCCGCCCCTGGCCGCGGGAGTGGAGCTCGACGAAATGGGCGGCGAGGGCGGGGATGTCCCCCTTCCGCTCCCGGAGGGGCGGGAGGGCGAGCGTCACCACGTTGAGCCGGTAGTAGAGGTCGTCGCGGAAGCGGCCGGCCCGGACCTCCTCGGCCAGATCGCGCGAGGCCCCGGCCACCACCCGCACGTCGGCGCGAAGCGTCTCCCGGCCGCCCACCCGCTCGAACTCCCCCTGCTGCAGGACGCGGAGCAGCCTCACCTGCACCGAGGAGGGGAGCCGCGCCGCCTCGTGGAGGAAGAGGGTGCCGCCCCCGGCCTGCTCCAGCTTCCCGAGGTGGCGGGCCTCCGCCCCGTCGAAGGCGCCCGGCTCGTGGCCGAAGAGCTCCGACTCGAGCAGCACCTCGGAGAGGGCGGCGCAGGTCACCCGGACGAAGGGCCGGTCGCGGCGCGGCGACGCCTCGTGGAGGGCCTGGGCGACGTGCTCCTTGCCGGTGCCCGGCTCGCCCACCACCAGCACCGTGGCCTTGGTGGGGGCGACCCGCCGGACCACCTCCACCACGGTCTCGATCTCCGGCGCGGCCCCGACGATCGCCGCGCGGCTGCGGACCTGCTCGCGGAGGCCGGAGCGATCGCGGGAGAGCCGGCGCCAGTCGAGCGCCTTCTCCAGCGCCACCGCGGCCTGACCGGCGTCGAGGGGCTTGATCAGGAAGCGGTCCGCCCCGGCCCGCAGCGCGCCGACCGCGGCGTCGGTCCGCCCGGAGGGAGCGGCGGCCACCACGACCGCGTCGGAGCCGAGCTCGCGCAGCCGGGCGATCAGGGTGGGACCGTCGCAGTCCGGCACGGTGACGTCTGCGAGGATCGCGCCCGGCGCGAAGCTCGGGACGAGGGCCAGGGCTCCCTCGAGGCCGCCCGCCTCGACGGCGTCGAAGCCGAGCTCGCACAGGGCGGCCCGCAGGGCGGCGGCCTCGAGCGGGTTGCCGTCGATCACCAGGATGCGGTCGCGCCTCATGTGGACCCCGGAAGGACCAAGCAATTCGCGTACCCGGCCCAGGCACACTCTTGCGCGCACGAATTGCACCGCCCCTGGAGCCCTCTTCCCGTCCCCGTCGCCCCGGTGGCTCAAGGCCAGGAATCGCTGCCATTTTCGGCTTGGGCCTCCCTCCGCGTCCACCTTGCCGCGGGCCGCCGCCCGGCGGGCCGCATTCCCTGCGGGCCCGGGTCCCGTGTCCGTCGTCGGTCGGCTTGCCTGGGGCGCGGCCGCGGCATACCAACCGAGCATGGAGCGCACCTGGCTGGGCGGGCGCATCGCGGTCGCCGTCGGGGACATCACGCGGCTCGACGTCGACGCCATCGTCAACGCGGCCAACGCCTCGCTGCTCGGGGGCGGGGGCGTGGACGGGGCGATCCACCGGGCGGCCGGGCCCGCGCTCCTCGACGAGTGCCGGACGCTGGGCGGGGCGCAGACCGGGGAGGCGAAGCTCACCGCCGGCCACCGGCTCCTCGCCCGCCACGTGATCCACGCGGTCGGCCCGGTCTGGCACGGGGGCGGCCAGGGCGAGGACGGGCTGCTCGCCTCCTGCTACCGGAATGCCCTGCGGCTGGCCGCCGAGCGCTCGCTCCACTCGATCGCCTTCCCCGCCATCTCCACCGGCGCCTACCGCTTCCCCTTCGAGCGCGCCGCCGGCATCGCGGTGCGCGAGGTCCGGGCCGGCCTCGCCGCCCGGCCGGCGCTCGAGCAGGTGATCTTCTGCTGCTTCGGGAGCGAGCAGGCGGAGGTGTACGCGGCGCTGCTGGACGGCGGCGAGTAGTCCTGGAGATGGAGGCTCGTCTGGGCATCGGTTCCGTGGGCAGCCTCCGGGCCCCGCCGCTCCGCCGCGTGGGTCCTCGGCGCACGTGGAATTCAGGTTCGCGCGCGAGCTCGCGGCGCAGCGACGGCGACGGAGGCCGCCCGACGTCACGTTGCCCCAGTCCCCGCGGAGACCGCCCCGCGGTCAGCTTCGCGCCGGCACCGGGTTGGCAGTTGCGATCCGGTAGCGGCTACCGCCCGTCGATCCCCGGCGGCTCCCCCGCGGAGCCGCCGAGGGGCAGCGCGCCGGCCGAGCCGGGCGGGTTGGCGAGTGGGAAGCGGGTGGCGTTGTCGGCCACGGTGAGCCCGATCAGCAGGGCGACGAAGACGAGCGAGGTGGCGAAGACCAGCCGGTTCGCCCCGCGCTGATCCCACAGGTGCATGAAGAAGAGCGCCACCAGGCTCCCCTTGGCGATGGCGATGAGGAGCGCGACCGTGATGTGCCAAGGGCTGGGCAGGTGGACGCGGGAGACGGAGTAGGTGAGCACCGTGAAGACGCAGAGCGCCAGCCACACCCCGGCGTAGCGCCCGAGGTGCGAGTGGCCGGAGCTTCCGGCGTGCGAGCTTCCCTGTTCGGCCATGGGCGGCGGCTCCCGAGGTCCCTAGATCAGGTAGATGAGGGGGAAGACGAAGATCCAGATGAGATCGACGAGGTGCCAGTAGAGGCCGGCCAGCTCCACCGGGACGTGGTACTCGGCGCTGTAGGCGCCCAGCCCGGCCCGGGTCCCGATCACGATCAGCACCGTCATCCCGATGATCACGTGGATGGCGTGAAGCCCGGTGATGAGGAAGTAGAGGGCGAAGAAGAGCGAGGCCCCCGGCGCCTGCACCCCCTCGAACGTGTAGAAGCGACCGGGGAGCTGCCCCTCCTGGAAGTGGTGCGAGTACTCGACCGCCTTGAGCCCGAGGAAGGCGAGGGCGAGGAGGACCGAGACGGCGAAGAGGAGCGCGGTCCGGCGGCCGTTGCCCCGGGTGGCGGCGTCGAGCCCCATGGCCACGGTGAAGGAGCTGGTCACCAGGATGAGCGTGTTGACGAAGCCGATCCAGGTCTCGATCGAGCGGCTCGCCTGGGCGAAGCCCTCCGGGTAGAGGAAGCGGTAGACGCCGTAGGCGGCGAAGAGCGCGGTGAAGAGCAGCACCTCGGTGGCGAGGAACAGCCACATGCCCAGCCGGGCGGCGTGGGTCTGCTTCTCGAGGCTCTCGAAGTGGTGGGCGAGCGGGCTAGCTTGCATGCTTCGGCTCGGGGACGGCGTTGACGTGGGCAGGGCTGGCGACGGCCTCCTCGTCGTACTCGTGCGGCCCGCGGGTGAAGACCGGCGTCCCCTCGAAGTTCTCCACCGGCGGCGGCGAGGGGGTCTCCCACTCGTAGCCGCGCGAGCCCCACGGGTTCGCCCCCGCCACCTTTCCCCAGCGGAGCGAGATCAGCATGTAGCCCAGGACGAGGACGAGCCCGAAGGCGAGGACCGAGGCGCCCGCGGTGGAGGCGACGTTCAGGGCCCAGAACCGCTCCGGGTAGGAGAAGTACCGGCGCGGCATGCCCTCGTTGCCCAGGAGGAACTGGGGGATGAAGGTGAAGTTGAAGCCGAGGATCACCAGGGTGGCGGCCACCAGCGCCCAGCCCTCGGGGTAGGTGCGCCCGGTGATCTTGGGGAACCAGTAGTGGAGGGCGGCGAGGAAGGCCATGATCACGCCCCCCACCATGATGAAGTGGAAGTGGGCGACCACGAAGTAGGTGTCCTGCCAGTGGACGTCGAGGGAGACGGTGGCCAGCGCCACCCCGGTCATGCCGCCGAAGACCAGGAAGAAGAGGAAGCCCACGAAGTAGGCGAACGGGGCCTTGAAGGAGATGGAGCCCCTGTAAAGGGTGGCGGTCCAGTTGAAGACCTTGATGGCGGTGAAGATCCCCACGAACATCGAGAGGACGCCGAAGATCCCGGCGTCGAAGGCCGACTGCCCCGAGGTGAAGAGGTGGTGGCCCCAGGTGAAGAACCCGACGAAGGCGATCCCCAGCGACGAGTAGGCGACCGCCTTGTAGCCGAAGATGTTCTTGCGGGCGAAGGCGCAGACCACCTCGGAGATCACCGCCATCGCCGGCAGGATCATGATGTAGACGGCGGGGTGCGAGTAGAACCAGAAGAAGTGCTGGAAGAGGACCGGGTCGCCGCCGCGGGCGGGATCGAAGATCCCCCAGTGGAAGGCGTTCTCCACCGCCACCAGGAGGAGCGTCATCCCCAGCACCGGGGTGGCCAGGATCTGGATGATGCTGGTGGCGTAGATCGCCCAGACGAAGAGCGGGAGGCGCATCCAGCCGATGCCCTTCGCCCGCATGGTGTGGGTGGTGACGATGAAGTTCAGCCCGGTGAGGATCGAGGAGAAGCCGAGGATGAAGGCCCCGAGGAGGATGGGGACCACCTTGGTGACGGTGGTGGTGGAGTACGGGGTGTAGAAGGTCCAGCCGGTGTCGGCGCCCCCGTGGATCATCCCGTAGAGCGCCACCGTCGCGCCCAGCAGGTAGACGTAGAAGCTGAGGAGGTTGAGCCGCGGGAAGGCGACGTCCTTCGCCCCGAGCATGATGGGGAGGAGGAAGTTTCCGAAACCGCTCGGGATGGCCGGGATCATGAAGAGGAAGATCATGACCACGCCGTGGAGGGTGAAGAGCCGGTTGTAGGTCATCGCGTCCATGATGGTCGGGCCGGGCGTGAGCAGCTCGATCCGGATCAACATCGCGAAGATGCCGCCCAGCAGGAATGCCAGCAGCACCAGGACGAGGTACATGATGGCGATGCGTTTGTGGTCGGTGGTCAGCAAC
>DATKAL010000066.1:0-2117 GCA_035498135.1 Anaeromyxobacter sp. | reverse complement strand
CGGAAGTGGCTCAGCTCCGGGTTCACGTTGAAGGCCAGCCCGTGCGAGGTGATCCAGCGCGAGAGGTGCACCCCCACCGCTCCGATCTTGCGCGGCCCCACCCAGGCGCCGCGGTGCTCCGGGTGCCGCGCCGCGTCGACCCCGTGGTCGGCGCAGGTCCGGATCATCGCCTCCTCCAGCGCGGCGACGTACCGGCGCACGTCGGGCCGGCCGGAGAGATCGAGGACCGGGTAGCCGACGATCTGCCCGGGCCCGTGGTAGGTCACGTCGCCGCCGCGATCGGTCCGGTGCACCTCGAAGCCGCGTCCCGACAGCCAGCCGGGCGCGGCCAGCACGTGGCCCTCCCGGGCGCCCCGCCCCAGCGTGACCACCGGTGGATGCTCCAGGAGGAAGAGGAAGTCGGTGTCCGGCGGCGTGCCCTCGCGCACCGCCCGGCCCGCCAGGGCCATCAGGGCGAGGCCGTCCGGGTACTCGACCCGGCCGAGCATCCTCGTCTGGAGGCGCCGCGCCATCCGGGAGACTACTCCGCGCCACCGCCGCCGCCCGTCGCGGCGCCGCCCGCAGCCCGGCGTGGCCGCTCGGGCCGGTTGAGCGCGTGGATGGCCTCCCCCAGCGCCGCCTTGCAGGCCTCCATGAAGGCCTCCGGCAGCGTGGGGTGCGCGTGCACGGTGAGGGCGACGTCCTCCAGGGAGGCCCCCATCTCCAGGGCCAGCGCCGCCTCGGCCACCAGGTCCGATGCCTCGGGCCCCACGATGGTCGCGCCGAGGAGCAGCTTCGAGGCCCGGTCGCCCACCACCTTGACGAACCCCTCGGTGTGGTCGATGGCGATCGAGCGCCCCAGGGCCGCGAAGGGGAACTTCCCCACCACGGGCTCGTACCCCTGCGCGCGCGCCTCCTCCTCGGAGAGGCCGACCGACGCGACCTCCGGATCGCTGAAGACCGCGGCCGGCATGGCGATCCAGTCGCGCACGCTCTTCTTGCCGGCGATGGCCTCGGCGGCGATCTCCCCCTCCTTGAACGCCTTGTGGGCGAGGAGCGGCGGGCCGCACAGGTCGCCCACGCAGTAGACCGACGGCACGCTCGTCTGCATGCGCTCGTTCACCAGGACGAAGCCCTTCGGGCCGAGCTTCACCCCCAGTCGCGCGAGCCCGGCGCGGTCGCTGGCCGGGCCGAAGCCCACCGCGACCAGCACCTTGTCGCAGGCGACGGGGACCGGCTTGCCCTCCGACTCGAGCGCCACGGTCAGCTCCCCGCCGCGGCGCTCGACGCCGGCCGCCCTCGCGGCCAGGTGCACGGTCACCCTGCGCTGGCGGAGCCCCTTCTGCACCAGCCGCACCGCCTCGGGATCGACCCCGGCGAGGAGCGCGGGGAGCGCCTCCACGATGGTGACCTTCGACCCCAGCTTGGCGTAGACGGTCCCGAGCTCGAGCCCGATGACGCCGCCCCCGACGACCACCAGCCGCCCGGGGATCTCCGGGAGGTCGACCGCCTCGCGGGCGCCCCAGACGTCCTTCCCGTCCACCTCGAACCCCGGCACCTTCACCGGCCGCGCGCCGGTGGCCACCACGATGGCCGGCGCCTCGAGCCGCGCCGCCCCGGGGGCGGCGGCGGCTATATTCACTCCGTTCGAGCTCGTGCAAGGGGGCGCAATGGCTGCGAGGACCTTCGACGCGATCGTGGTCGGCGCTGGACCCGGCGGGTACGTGGCGGCCATCCGCCTGGCCCAGCTGGGGAAGCGGGCGGCCCTCGTCGACCGCGAGGCGCTGGGGGGCGTCTGTCTCAACTGGGGGTGTATCCCGTCCAAGGCCCTCATCGCGGCAGCGAACCTGGTCGAGGACGCTCGCGGCGCGGCGGCGCGCGGCATCACCGCCGAGCCCCAGCTGGACGTGGAGAAGCTCCGCCAGTTCAAGCGAGAGGTGGTGAAGCGGCTGGTCTCGGGCGTCGGGCTCCTCGAGAAGGGCAACGGCGTGGAGGTGGTGAAGGGCACCGCCGCCTTCGTCGGGCCGCGCGCCGTCGAGGTCGCCGGCGCCGACGGCGCCACCACCCGGCTCGAGGCGCAGGCCTTCGTCCTCGCCACCGGCGCGCGGACGGTGCAGCTCCCCGGCTTCGAGTTCGAC
>DATKAL010000065.1:0-4026 GCA_035498135.1 Anaeromyxobacter sp. | reverse complement strand
CCTTGCGGGCGGGCTTGGCCGCCGGCTTCTTGGCGGGCCTCTTCTCGGCGCGGGGCTCGGGCTTCGCCCTCGCCTCGGCCCTGGGACGCACGGGCGCCGCCTCGGCCTCCGCCCCCTCGCCCTCCTTGGCGCCGCCCTCGGCCGGCTCGGCGCCCGCTTCGGCGGTCTCGCCACCCTCGGCCGCCGCGGCGCCCTCGCCGCCCTCGATCGCCCCCTCGAGGTCGATCCCGAGGTCGCCCAGGCCGAGGTCGCCCAGCCCGAGGTCGCCCTCGTCCTCCGTCGTCGGCCGCTTCTTCTTCGGGCGGGAGGGGAGGAGCACGGGCTTGGGGGGCGGCTTGAGGTCGAACTTGGCACCCGCCGGCGGCATGAGGGCGAAGTCGATGTAGTCCTCGGCCAGCCCCGGGGGGACGTTCAGGGAGACCGCCACCTCGTGGACGAGGAGGTGGCGCGCGTTGTCGTACTGCTCGCGCTCCTTGGCCGGGAGCGGGCGGATGCGGGAGAGGGAGTGGAGCCCCTTCACCACCTCGGCGACCCCCAGCACGCCCCCGGCGATGAGCCGGTCGGCGTTGTCGCGGTGGCGCACCTTCCAGTCCAGCTCCGGGTCGTCGAACTGGGCGGCGAGGTAGTGGAACACGCCCTCCATCTGGGCGCCGGCCGCCACCCTGCGAAGCCCGATGGAGGTGAGCTTGTTCCTCGGGACGAGGACCGCGGCGCCGTCCTCCTCGCGCCGCATCCGGACGAGCTGGAGCTTCTGCCCGGCGATGTCCTTCTCCTCGACGCCCACGACCTCGCAGACGCCCTGGTTCGGGTAGACCACCCGGTCGCCGGGCACCAGCTGGTCGGCGTCGGAGATGATCCCCTCCGGTGCCGGCAGCAGCTCGCGCGCGTTGTCGTCCGGGTGGCGGGCGGGCGGACCTCTCACGGCTTCCCCTCCTATCATGCGGGCCGGGGCCCGGCAAAGAAGTCCGGCCGCCCCGTCGGAGCGCCTCCCGCGGCGCGGGTCAGCCGCGGGTCGGGGCGGCGCAGAAGGACTCGTAGTCCTCGGCCAGGGCGGGCTCGGCACCCGGACGGCACACGGGACACTCGGGGTCGCGCCTGAGGCGGAGCACCTGGAAGCGGGTCTCCAGGGCGTCGTAGGTGAGGAGCCGGCCGGTGAGCGGGGTGCCCTTGCCGAGGACGATCTTCACCACCTCGTTGGCCTGGAGGAGCCCCATCACCCCGGGCAGCACCCCCAGCACGCCCGCCTCCGCGCAGGAGGGGGCGGCGTCCGCCGGCGGCGGCTCGGGGTAGAGGCAGCGGTAGCAGGGGCCCTTGCCGGGCCAGAAGGTCGTCACCTGGCCCTCGAAACGGTAGACCGAGCCGTGCACCACCGGCACGCCGAGGATCACCGCGGCGTCGTTCACCAGGTAGCGGGTGGGGAAGTTGTCGCCGCCATCCACCACCACGTCGAAGCCGCGCATGACCTCGAGGGCGTTCTCGCGGGTGAGGCGGAGCTGGTAGGGGACGACCTTCACGTCCGGGTTGAGGGTGCGCAGGGTCTCGGCGGCCGAGTCCACCTTGGGCCGGCCCAGGGTGCGGGTGGAGTGGATCACCTGCCGCTGCAGGTTCGAGAGGTCCACCACGTCGGCGTCGACGATCCCGAGGGTGCCGACGCCGGCCGCCGCGAGGTAGAGGGCGGCGGGCGAGCCGAGCCCGCCCACCCCGATGAGGAGGACCCGGGCGGCGAGGAGCTTCGCCTGCCCCTCCTCGCCCACCTCGGGGATGACGAGGTGGCGCCGGTAGCGCTCGTGCTGCTCAGGGCGCATGGGGGCCGGCTTCACCACCGGGTGCCCCTGGTCGAGCCAGCGCCCGAAGCCCCCCGACATGGAGGAGACGCGGGCGTAGCCCATCGCCGCCAAGGTCTGGGCGGCGAAGGCGGAGCGCGCCCCTCCCGCGCAGTAGAGGATCACCTCGGCGCCGCGGTCGGGGACCAGCTGCTCGACGCGCGACTCGAGCCGCCCGCGCGGGACGTGGACCGCCCCGGGGAGGTGGCCGCTCTGCCACTCGTCCACCTCCCGGACGTCGAGGAGCACCGGCGGCGGGACGGCGGCCAGCGCCGCCCGGACCGCGGCCGGCTCGACCTCGCGGATCCGCGCCTTCACCTGCGCCAGCAGGTCGGCGTAGCTGAGAGCCATGGCCATGGTGGTACGCGACCGGGGGCCCCGGCGCAAGCGCGTCCGGGCGGCGCGCCGCTCCGGCGCCCGGCCCTCTCGCCGGGGCAGCCCTCGTCCGCCGCGCCCGGGTGGGCGGGCGAGCCGAGGACTCCCGTCACTCCGGGTCGATCTCGGCGGCGCGGAGGCGGCGACCGGCCAGGTCCACGTACCCGGGATCGTGCTCGATCCCGAGGAAGCGGCAACCTGCCCGGAGGGCGGCCACGCCGGTGGTGCCCGACCCGGAGAACGGATCGAGGACCAGGTCCCCCGGGCTGGCGCTCGCCGCCAGGACCCGCTCGAGCAGGGCGAGCGGCTTCTGGGTGGGGTGGCGCCCGTGCACCTTCTCGCGCGGCCCGGGGGTGGGCACCGACCAGATCACCTGCTCGCTCCCGGCGCCCGGGGCCTCCCAGATCTCCCAGAGGTCCCGCATCTGCTTGCCGCGGTTGGCGGCCTTCATCGCCTGGTAGTTGAAGCGGTGGGCGAGCGGGCGCGACTTCATCGGGCTCGCCCAGAGCAGGATCTCGGTCGAGTGGGTGAAGAAGCGGCAGGCGAGGTTGGGGGAGGCGTTGGGCTTGTACCAGGTGACGGTGTTGAGGAGGTGGTAGCCCAGCTCCTGCATCGCGAAGCCGATGGTGAAGATGACGTGCTGGGTGCCGGAGACCCAGAGGGTCCCGCCGGGCTTCAGCACCCGGCGGACCGCCTCGAGCCAGGTCCGCTGGAAGGCGTGGTCCTGGGCGAGCCCGCGGGAGGCGTCCCACTCGCCCTTGTCCACGCTCACCCGGCGGCCGCTCTGGCAGGTGGTCCCGCCGTTGGAGAGCATGTACGGGGGGTCGGCGAAGGCGACGTCCACCGAGTGCGGGGGCAGCCGCTCGAGCGCCTCCGAGCAGTCCCCCTTCACGAGGGCCCAGCCCTTGCCCCGCTCCGCCATCCCCGGGAGCCCGTCCCAGGCGTGAAGATCCAGCAAGCGCGCCATGAGGAGCCATCGTATGGGCGATATCGGTCCGGTCCAGTTTTCGACCGGACACGCGCGGTGAGCCCCTGCCGCGCGGCGGCTGACGCGGGGCACCCGGATCGGCTAAGAGGGGGGCCGCCCGCGCCTGCCGGCGCGCCGGAGGCCGACGATGCCCGACGACCGACTCCCCTCCTCCTTCTCGCTCTGGCTCGAGGAGGCCCTCACGGGCTGGATCCTGCCCGTCGCCGCGCTGGTGCTGGCGGGCGTGGCCGCGCTGCTCTACCTCGCCGGCTGGCTCCCGGAGGGTGCGACCGCGGCCGCCCTCTCCGCGGTGGCCGGCGTCCTGGCCGCCGTCTTCGTCGCCCGCCCGGCCGTCTCGGCCCGGGCGGACGGTCCCGGGCGCGTCCTCGCGCTCGTCGCCGCGGCCGGATCGCTCTTCGTCGCGGCGGTCCCGCCCGCGCTCACGGTGCTGCCCGGGGCGCCGCTCGCCGAGGGAGCGCTCGAGGCCCGCGGCGACCGGCTCGCGCTCCCCGCCGGGCTCTCCGGGCGCGTCCGGCTGCTGGTGCGGGTCCGGCTCCCGCAGGGGGGAAGCCCCTCGGTGCCCTTCCGGCTCTCGGGCGCGGAGTCGCCGATCGAGGACAAGCTCGAGCGGACCTTCTCCTACGCGCGGGTGGGGCGCGGGGGACGGGCGGCGGTGGCCCACGACCACTCGGCCGTCTTCCTCGAGGCCCGGATCCCCTCCGGCGCCCCGGCGCTCACCCTGGAGCGGCTGGGGAGCGACGCGGCCGGCCCGCTCCTCGTGCAGATCTTCCCGGACCCCGTGCCCGTCTTCCTCCAGTGGGCGCTGGCCGTCCTGGTGGTCCTGGCCGCGGCCGCCGCCGA